>CAZXNN010000037.1:0-15466 GCA_964641915.1 uncultured Nitrospira sp.
GTCGTGGGGGGCGTCTTGGGCCTGCTGTTCTTGGTCAATGTTGTGTTTCCTGATCTTGATCTCTCGGGAGAAGATCGCATTGCGCTGATCCGTATCGAGGGCGTCATTCTCGATGCGCAAGAAACGATCGGGGAGCTGAAGAAGTTCAGCGAGAATCCTGCCGTCAAGGCGATTGTGCTGCGGATCGACAGCCCTGGCGGAGGGGTGGTCCCCTCGCAAGAGATTTACGACGCGGTGCGTCGGGTGCGGAGCAAGAGCAACAAAGCCGTGATCGCTTCAATGGGGAGCGTGGCTGCGTCGGGCGGCTACTATATTGCCGCCGCGACCGATCGTATCGTGGCGAACCCCGGGACCTTGACTGGGAGCATCGGAGTGATCATGGAGATGGCCAATGTCGAGGGCCTTCTCCAGAAGATTGGCGTCGAGGGCGTCGTTGTAAAAAGCGGGAAGTACAAAGATGTCGGCTCTCCGCTGAGAAAGATGAGCGATGAAGAGCGGGGGTTGCTGCAAACCGTGATGGATGATGTGCATAAGCAGTTCATTGAAGCCGTCGCCGAAGGTCGCTCGCTCGAAGTGCCGGAAGTGCAGGCACTGGCCGATGGCCGGATTTTTACCGGCCGGCAGGCGAAAGCCGCAAAGCTGGTGGATGAGCTTGGTAACCTGGACGATGCGATTCAGTTGGCGGCGGATGTCGTGGGGATCGCAGGTGAGCCGAAAGTCATTGAACAGCGCCGTCGGTTTTCGATTCGCGAGCTGCTGGATTCAAAGCTCTCATCAGTGTTGCCCAAGTTCGATTTCCATTCAGGGGTGAATCTGAAATATCTCATGGCCTATTAGTCGCGCGGCACTGGCGTGCAACGGTACTTGTCCATCAACGGGGCGAAGGGAGGGCGGACATGACGAAAGCGCAGATCATCGAGCAGATGTCGGAGAAAGTCACTACGTTGACCAAACGGCAGGCCGAAGTCGTCGTGAATACCATTTTTGATTGTATTCGAGACTCCCTGAAGAACGGGGATAAGACTGAGATTCGCGGTTTCGGAAGTTTTCGTTTGCGTGCGCGGCGCATGAAAGAAGGGCGCAATCCGAAGACCGGTGCGACCGTCGCGGTGCCCGCGAAACGCGTACCATTTTTTAAGGCCGGCAAAGAACTCAAAGAGTTACTGAACCAATAGCGCGTGAGAAGGAGTTCCCATGTCATCCTCAGATTCTGCTGAGTCTTCCGGCACGGAGATTCGCTGGACCGATGGTGCGCTGAAGCGCATGGAACGCGCCCCGGTCTTTCTTCGCGGCATGGTCCGTCGATTAGCTGAAAAAAAAGCCCGGGAACTCGGCTACGAGGAGATCGACGAAGTCAAACTGGACCAATTCAAGGGCCAGATGATGGGGTCGATGGGTGGCGCCACCGGTATGGCCTCGGCGGCTGAGGCCATGGAGAAAGGGCAGTTGCCCTGGACTGCTGCCGCCAAAGCGCGGCTCGATGCGGTGCCCGAGTTCATGCGCGGGATGATCAAGCAGATTGCGGAAGAGATGGCTCGCGAAGGCGGGCATATGGAAGTCAATATCGATTTGCTCGATCGAGTCGAATCGATGGCCGATGCCCGTGAGCGGGAGTTGCCCCCGCTGACGTGGAGCCAGGGCGCATTGGCGCTTCTGCAGATGAAGATCAAAGATTCGCCGCCGATCGCTCTGGAATTTGTCAGTGACATGATTCGGCACGATACGGAAGAAGCGGCCAGAGAAAAGGGATTCACGACCATCGATGAAACGAATGTCGTGCAATTGTGGGAGGCGCCACAGCAGAAAGTGGCCTGGTCTGATGAGGCGTGGAAGCGACTCCAGACCTCGCCTGATTTTGTCAGGAGTGGCATTCGCAAGGCGGCTGAACGTCGCGCCAGGAAGCTGGGCTTGTCCGAGATTGACTCGGATTCCCTGACGACGTTTCGCAATCAGGCGATGATGAAAGCGGTGAAACGCATTCGATCGTTCGGCTACAACGAGCTGACGTTTGACGCATTTGATACGGCGTTGACCAAGACGAAGCGGCTTCAGGGGAACGATCAGGCTGAAAAACGTTTACAGGAAATCCGTGGGCATTTTTCCGATCCCAACGCGAAAAAGCCTGAGGGGGGCACGCTTGGGGCCGATCTCATGGGTCGGTTCCGTAGGTATCTCAAGGGCGAAGGGGCGCTTTAGCGCTCCTGCAGCCTTCATCAACATTCATCGTACCCCATACAAGTCACACGCAAACACCCTACTGACTTTTGTGTCAGCGAGCGACGTCACTACACCTGATAAGTGAGAATCCCCCGGAATCGCGTGAGCAATTCCGGGGAGAGAAGTCTCTTGGCTAGATCGCGCCGACCGCTTGCGGCCAGAATTTATGCCGGATCTGCGGAAGCGGTTCGTTGTCGAAATTCGGAATGTCATAGAGGCACCGATCAATCGTTGCCACTTCATCTTCTGTCAAATCGAGGGAGACTTTCTTCTTCCAGAACTGATCGAGGGTGAAGTAATCCGCCGATTGCGGCTTCTCCGCCAGTAACGTCTTCATCTTCTGGAAGCCCTCGGTATCGACGCCACCGATGCGGCCTTTGTTTCGGTCGTGACACCAGCTCAGGACCTCCGCGATCCCGTACATGGTGATGTCCACTTTCACATGTTTGCTCATTGCGTCCTCCTCAAAGTGAGCCTCATTCTAGCGCAAGTCTCGTGACATCAACAAGGCTGATTCATACCCCAAAAGAAGAAATCAGGTTGATTGCATGGTGAAACACGCCCTCTGTATACTCCGGCGGCACCACGCGTCCGTTGCATAGTGCAATAGGGCGTAAACCAATAGGCCGATTGGCCTATTCTTGAGAAGAAGGAAGTTGTGAAGCTTGTCTCGCCTCGTCCCGCTCATCGAGCGGTTGGCGCCATAAACGTCGCCCTGTGCTGGCTCTTGGCTATCGGGATGTGGTCTTGCACCAAGGCCGATCCATACCAGCCGCCCGATCTGTTTTACTACTACGCGAGCTATAAAGTCGGGAAGAACCCCACCACGATTACGACAGGCGATTTCAATCATGATACGTTCACAGATCTCATTACGACCAATATTTCCAGCAACACCCTCTCAATCCTCTTGGGTAATGGAGATGGAAGTTTCAGCGACCAGACCCAAATCAAAGTGTGTCTGGAGCCACGGACTTTGGTTATGGCGGACTTTAACCACGACACACATGCGGATATCGTGCTGGCTTGCTCGGGAGGCGATGAAATTGCATTTCTCATGGGTCGAGGAAACGGCAAGTATGAAGAGGGACCGCACTACCCTGTCCATCGAACGCCCGTGGCCCTCGCCACCGAAGATCTGAATGGTGACGGCCACCCTGACGTCGTTGTTGCGTTACGAAACGATAAGATCCAAGTCTTTCTTGGAACCGGAACCCAGGAATTTCACCATGGGGCGCAATATACCTATGGTGATACGCCTACGTCTGTGGCGTTGTCGGACATCAATGTCGATGGGAAGATCGACATGGTTGTCACCAACGGCGGACCCATGTCCAATGCCGTCTCGATCTGGCTGGGCAACGGGGACGGGACGTTTCGCGACCCTAAAGACTATCGGACGGGCAAACGTCCGCTCTCCGCAACGATTGCCGATTTTAATAACGATCGCCACCGCGACCTGCTCGTGATCAATGGAGAGCGAGATAGCTTCACGACATACCTCGGCAATGGCTCTGGCACATTTTTTCCGGGGAAAGACTCAGGCGCTGATGCTGGTCCTATTGCAGGCGTCACGCGTGATTTCGACGGCGATCGAATCCTCGATGTCGCCATTGCGAATTTGCAGTCCAACGATCTGTCGATTCTTTTCGGTAAGGGTGACGGAACCTTTCACTATCCCCCCAGGAACTATCCTACAAAGGCGGGCCCGTTTGCACTGGCGACATTCTGGGTAACCACCAATGCCGTCGAAGAGCCGGGATTGGTGACGGCCGACAATGGAAATGGGACGGTTTCAATTTTTCTCCATCGCGGGCTGAAGGCGGTAAAGCCAGCGCCAATCACTTCAAATGAGCGCTAACTCCTCAGCGAGGCGCGCAATACCGGCACTTCTTGACAGGTCTTGGACCCTCCGTTAGAGTGATCGACAGGTGTGAGTCCGTGACACATTGTTGTCCGTGTGAGTGTAATGCCTCTGAGAACATTTACCTGGTGGTTTGCGATGGGTTCAGTTCTGACCCTTGCTGTCCTCATGGTGCAGGGAGGCATTCGCGATCTGTTGGAAGGTACCCAGCCTGCTTCAGGCGCCACCGCAGTAGTCTCCTTCGGCACCACCATTCTTGGTGGAGGCCTTCTGGCCGGATGCTTAGCGGTTGTTCTCAATCGAATTCGGTAATGATCCCGTAGACGCGATGGTATGCGTTGCTTGAAATGCAAAGGGTTTATGATGGTCGAGCGTCACTATACGCTCATGAATCGGCGGCTCTTTGCGCGCTGTCTGAACTGCGGATTCTGGATTGATCTCGCGGATGTCCTGCGGTTCTTTCATAAGGTGATTGATAGCGGTGTTCGTGGCGGGAAAGTGCGGGAATCCTACCCGCTGTAACGATGTCCCTGTAGCTCACCGTCCTGGGTAGGAGCAACTCATTGGTCCAGTCATTGGCCCTCACGTCAACGGTTCTGGCTGCGGTATTCGGAACCTTGGTCTTGGGAAGTCCGCTCGACGCCCAGGCCGAGTACAGCCATAAACATAAGCGCCAGGTTCGGGCTGTGAGTACATCGGGCGACCGCCTTCCTTGGCGAGTGGCTCCGGCTCATAGCATTTTCATGAAAGAGCTTCGATCAGGCCGCGTGCTCTACCAGCATGAATCTCTCAAGCGACTCTCCCCCGCCAGCCTCACGAAAATCATGTCCGCGCTGGTGATTTTGGAAAAGGGGAAGCTGGAGGATCAGGCAACCATCAGTCGCAATGCCGCGCGGGCGCCCAAAACGCATCTTCGGCTCCGTCCAGGTGAAGTGTTCAAACTCGAGGACTTGCTCAAGGCAATGCTGATCGTGTCGGCCAATGACGCCTGTCTGGCCGCGGTGGAACATGTCGGCGGCGATGAAGAGCAGTTTGTCATGCTCATGAACGCGAAAGCTGCCGCCCTCGGGTTGACCGATACCCACTTCAGCAACGGCTGTGGATTCGATGGTCCTGAGCACTATTCAACGGCCGAGGATCTGGCGAAGCTTAGTGAGGTCGCGCTACAGAATCCAGTCTTCCGTGCGCTCGTGCGCGAGGAACGTGAGATTATCACCCCGATAAGTGGTCACCGTGCGTATGTTTTGCACAGCACCAATCGGCTGTTAGGACGCATCCCCGGCGTGGAAGGCGTCAAAACCGGGTTCACCTCAAAAGCAGGGCGGTGCCTCATTGCTAAAGTTTCGCAGAACGGCAGCGACTTGTTGGTCGTAATCTTAAACTCCAATCGTCGCTGGAACACCGCCGTGAGCCTTATCGATTTCGGCTTGAAATCTACTGCAACGGTGCAGTAAGTCCATCTTTATCTCTTCCCTGTCTGCTGGGTTTAATCAGCGCACAGCCATTCGAATGTCGCCAGCCTCGTTTTTCATACGGACGGTTTTTCGGCCGACGTGATGGGTGTCGCGAAGCCCCCTTGCCTACAGTGTATCCAGGTATCACGGGATTCTCCATTAATCAGTTGGTGCCAGCGACCTTCGATTTGGGCTTCATTGGCATGGTCCCGTTAGGATTTCAGTCTCCTGTTGGGATTCGTGCAGCAGCAGGAATGGAAGCCCTGCTGCTGTAACGTATAAGAGCAGAAAAGTGGTCGAAGTATGATCGCGCAGGAGAGGTGGTGGTTACACAACAGAGAGCTAATGGGGGGTAGAAAATTCGATATTGACGTCCTTCCCGAGGTAATTTACCTGAAAGCCTTGTTTGTCATAGGCCATGACAGCGCCCATCACGTTTTCATCCCCGTACTCTTCTTTCCCCAGCAATTTCCGGATGTCCTCAGGGCTTTCGCTGTTCAACACATTTCTAAAGATACCGCGAGCCTTGTGGGTGAAGCGGTTATTGATGAAAATCAGGTCGACTTTCCCATCCTGGACACGGACGCCAGCCATTGGGCCCGTGGGCTTTCGTTGATCGATCAGGAAAATAAAGGCCGCTTCCTGTTCGGCTTTGATCCCGGCGATCTTTTCATTGACCAAGACATCCAGTGCCTTCGCTTCAGTGTCGCCTAACTTCACTCCGAACAGCGACACGGTTGCGCTGGAAATCTCCTTCGATTCCATCACATCATTCTTGCTCAGCTCGTAGGGTTCAGCGTGCGGCGATGAGGTTGTGCTGGCAAGGATTGCCACGAGTATTCCGGCCAGCACAGGTGATCCGTATTTTTTCCTCATCGTCTCCCCTTTCACAGAATATAGATATCAGGTGATCGTGCTGATTACCCAGATCATTTCAAGGATAGGCGGGCTTCACTGAACTTGAAACATTCTATCCAAGGGGAGATGAACTTGCAAGAAAGGTCCAACTGGGAGCGAGAAGTACTGTGAGTAGGGGAAATCAAGAGACGAGACATGCCTCAGGCGGTTACTGTAGTGGCCAGCAGCAGTTCACCGAGACGATGCAGGCGTACAAAGTACGGTTGGCAATCCGATTCCAGCTCCGACGTCACCTCTTCTAGATCCGCCAAGCAGTCTTTCAGAATCTCGACCCGCTGATGGTCTAACCCTTCCGGACTGTCCAAGAAAAACACGACGCAGCCGCTAATCACGGTATCGAGGGTCATCAGCTGTCCCTGATTCGGGCTGGCAAAGGTCGGCCAGCCTTCGCTGCAATGTGTTTCCCATGCCGATGTGATCGTGGCTCGATTCACGGTCATGATCCGTTGCCTCTCCAGCTATGACTGTTCCAGCCACCCTAGCGCATGGAGGAGCAGTGCGGCAAGCGTGCATAGACCAATACCGACAAACCGGTAATCCACATCGTCCCGGCTTAGGCACCATTCCACCAAGCGTGATCGCCATGTCTCAGGTCCCAGAGCAAGGAACCCTCCTTTGATCAGCATGGCTAGAGCGGTCACAATCCAAAGGGGTTGGTACATGAGCGGAAGGGCCGCAATCAGGAGGACGGCTCCCGCAACGACAGACAGCCATTGCCAGGTCCAAATCGCCGGTTGTTGGCGGATCACCTCCCGCAAACGTTCAACCATGAAGCGGGGCGCCAACAATAGAGCGCACCCGTCAGCGAGCCAGATTCCCGCGATGGCGGCTAAGACGTAGTCCCTCATGATGAACCAGGGGGAATAGTGAGAGGTATGAAGAAAGTCCGGCTCAAGGGTAGAGACCCCGTTGCAAATGCGCCTGGGCGACCTTATCGATTCCGTTCATCAGTGCGGCCATTCGCATGGAGACTCGCGTTTCGGTGGCGAAGAGCGTGGTCTGGTGAAATGCCGAGGTGATAATGTCCTGGAGGCGCTTTCGGATGTCCGTTTCATTCCAGAAGAACCGTTGCAGATCCTGGACCCACTCGAAATAGGACACAATGACGCCGCCGGAATTGGCTAGGATGTCAGGGATAATAAAGACGCCCTTGTCCTCGAGAATCCGATCGGCCTCAAGGGTGGTCGGGCCATTGGCGCCTTCCGCGAGGATCCGGCACCGAAGGGCGGCGGCATTGTGCTCGGTGATTTGCTCCGACAGCGCGGCAGGGACCAACACGGTGCATGGAAGCTGGAGCAGCTCCGCGTTCGTGATCCAATCGCCCATCTGGGTGTCCTTGAGGGTCTGGCCCTTGGTCTTGTAGCGGTCGAGAAGGTCCCGGATGTTGAGTCCTTGTTCGTTATAGAGACCGCCGGTGACATCGCTCACTGCAATGACACGAGCACCTTCTTGTTGCATGATGAGGGCGGTGTGCATCCCGACATTCCCAAATCCCTGAACCACGACGGTGGCGTGATCGATGGAGAGCTTGAGATGCCGAAGCGCTTCCAATGTGACATACACGACCCCTCGTCCCGTCGCTTCTTCCCGGCCTAAGCTCCCGCCGATCGAGAGGGGTTTCCCTGTCACCACACCGGGCACGGCGTAGCCGACTTGCTGGCTATAGGTGTCCATTATCCAGGCCATAACCTGCGCATCCGTCCCGACGTCCGGTGCGGGGACATCCTTGTCGGGGCCGATCAACGGGAAAATCTCCGCGGCGTAGCGCCTGGTCAGTCGCTGAAGTTCTCCGTGGGACAACTGTTTGGGCGCGACGGCTACGCCCCCCTTGGCCCCGCCGTAGGGCAATCCGGCCAAGGCGCATTTCCATGTCATCCACATGGCGAGTGCGGCCACTTCTCCGAGGTTGACCTCGGGATGGTAGCGGACACCGCCTTTCGAAGGGCCACGCGAGGAGTCATGCTGAACGCGGTATCCAGTGAACACCTCGACGCGGTTGTCATCCATCCGGACAGGAATGCTGACGACGAGCGAACGCTGGGGCTGTTTGAGCCGCTCTCGCAGGTTGTGATCCAGGTGCATCGCTTCCGCTGCCTGGTCGAACTGGGAGACGGCTAATCGAAACGTCGGGGTGTCGTACTCTTTCATGTCGCCCTCACGCTACTGACGGAATGACGGAATGAATGTCGAGTTCATAGTCGCGCCAAATTATTGAATGCGGTGGGAGCCGGTGTTTCGGTCCATTTGAGAGCCAATGTCTGTTTCAGTTGATCGAGAAGCGAGTGTGTCACAGTCAATAAAGAAACCGGTTGCCCAACGACTTCAGCCATTGACGTTGTGTGGCAGCCTTGCAGGCCGCAGGGAGTAATCCCTTGAAATGGCGAGAGATCCATGTCCACATTGAGCGCCACTCCATGCATGGTTACCCCTCGATCCACACGAATCCCGATCGAGGCGATTTTGGCCTCTTGGGGATTAGTCACCCAGACGCCCGGAGTCTTTGGTTTCCGCTGGCCGATAATTCCGTTCTCCAGCAGGCATTGGATCACAGCCGCTTCCAGTTGCTCTACGTATGAGCGTACGCCTGTGGCATGGTCTGTCAGGCGAAGGATCGGGTATACCACCAGTTGTCCTGGCCCGTGATAAGTGACAGACCCGCCCCGATTGACATGCTGAATCTCGATACCATCTATGCGTGCCGCCGTGGGGTCACCGCCCCAGTCGGCAATCCGCGTTCTTCGGCCGACGGTATAGACCGGTAGGTGCTCGAGGATGAGGAGGGTATCGAGTCGTGAGTCCATGACGCGCTCGTGATGCAGGCGCATCTGAAGGTCCCATGCCTCTGCGTAGGGGATGGGCGAAGAGAACCAGAGCAGTTCCGTCGGAGCGTGGAAACCGGGCACGCTGGGCGGGTCAGCGACGCTAGGCGTGCGTAGAGCCTTCGGTGTGGTCATGGCACGAATTTCTGTACCGGTGGCCGTGGCATGGTCAACGTGGTCTGGCCGGTACGCCCTTGGATTGTCATGTGGTGGGATGCCGATTCGCCTTCCTGCATCGCGCTGTGCCAGAAATCCCCCATGTTGTAGAGTTGGCGTTGATCCAACGCTGTGATGACATCTCCGGTTTGCAAGCCCGCCGCGCCGGCAACCTTGGCCGGATCCACATTCAGAGCGAGAATCCCGCGCTCCGCCTCTAACCCGAAGCTGGCGGCGATACTCGGAGTGACCGTCACCGGCGTGAACCCGAAGTCCGGACGAGAGATGGTTCCACGAAGCATCATCGAATGTATGTGAGGATAGACGGCTTCAATGGCAATGGCGTAACTGATCGCCTGGGCCGATGGCGCGATCGCGACATTGATGCCCACTACCTGGCCGGATAAATCCACGAGCGGGCCCCCGCTATTCCCGGGATTGATTGCCGCGTCAGTCTGGATCAGATCGTACAACGTCTCACCGTTCGGGGTGAGCACCGAACGGTCCAAGGCGCTGACGACTCCTACGGTGACGGTCGATCCTCCCTTGAGGGCTAAGGGGTTTCCGATCGCAACCACGGTTTCTCCGATTTCCAACGATGCCGAAGCGTTCAGCGTAGCCGGGACCAGATCTGTCGCATTGATTTTTACTAATGCGAGATCCAACAAGAAGTCTCGCGCGACCACGCGCCCCGGTGTCAACCGTCCGGTCGGTAATCCCACGACGAGACTGGTGACCCCTTCCACCAGATGATTGTTCGTCAGGATGTAGCCGGTTGAATCGAGCACAATGCCTGAGCCGGAACCTGACTGTGTTCCATGGAGGGATGGGGCTGAGGGCATACCACGTGTCAAAATCGTCACGACTGAGGGGCGGACCTTGGCTACGACGGACGGCACCGATAAGGGTTTGTCGTCAGCGATCGCGGGATGGTTCCACGCGAAGTTCCCAAGGAACGCGATCACGAGGATCATCACAGCCTGTGGCAATAGAGACCTGCTAGTTGGTTGGGGCTGCTTCATCGGTGTCCTTCAAACAAGCCGGAGGCGAGGATCCAACGCGGGTCGTATTCTCTCATACCTGAGTTGGAGGGGAAAGAAGGAACAGGCGCACGAGCTCTCTATCTCGTGCGCCTGGCAATTAAGAGGATAGGGCTACTTGATTGCAGCAAACAGCTCTTTGATTTCCGGAGTCTTGAGCTTCTTCAGGGCTTTAGCCTCGATTTGCCGGATCCGTTCACGCGTCACCGACAGGTTCTGGCCGACTTGCTCAAGGGTGCAGGGCTCATCGTGCCCGATTCCGAACCTGAGCCGGATCACGGTCTGTTCTCTCGGTGTCAAAGTGCCCAGGATTCGATCCAGTTGCTGTGTCATCTCGGTACGATGCACATGGGCATCAGGTGGCGGTACTTGGTAATCAGGAATCATCTCCCCGAACTCCGTATCACCGTCCCCGACCGGCCGTTCGAGTGCGACTGGTTCCTGAAACGCCTGCACGGTTTCATGCAACCGCTCCGGTCTCATCCGCAGCACGTTGGCAATTTCTTCTAGCTTTGCCGGACGACCGAACTGTTGTCCGAGTCGGCGCGTAACCCGGAGAATCCTACTGGAAGCCTCGGTCTGGTGCACAGGGATACGAATCGTCCGAGACTGATCAGCCAGGGCTCGCGTGATGCCTTGACGGATCCACCAGGTCGCATAGGTGCTGAACTTGAAGCCCTTCCGGTGTTGGTACCGTTCGGCGGCCTTCATCAATCCAATGTTCCCTTCCTGCACCAGGTCTAACAAGGTCAGACCTCGATGGGTGTAATGCTTCGCGACATCTACCACCAGGCGGAGATTGCAACGGACCATCTCGTCTTTCCCTCGCTCCAAGACGAGCCGGGCGGCCCGAATTTCATCGAGCAAGATTTTGAGCTGTTTCGCGACGGTGGCTGCCGGTTTCATCTCCCGGAGCGCCGGTTTCAGAACCTCCAGAATTGCCTGTTCGACTTTATCGAGCGCGGTGGCGGAAAATCCGCTGAGCCCGCGTGCAAGTTGAAGGGACTTTGTCGATTCCATCAGAATGGGAGTGCGCTTCGCGCGCGCCATGACTTTCAGCGCCTCTCGCAAAGCTACCCGGATACGGCGCGAACCTTCGTCTAGCCGCTTGGCTAAGGTAATTTCTTCCTCTCGTGTCAGGAGCGCCCGTTCCCCGAATGAGCGAAAGTAGAGCGACTCCAGGAGGAAGGGGCTCGCGCCGGGACTTGTTTTGAGGGTGGCGGCGTCCAAGTCTTTCTCCGCCGGCTCAGCATCCACTTCCGCTTCCCGTCCGATCGCTTCAATGGCATCGCTGGCGTCAGAGTCGTCGGTGTCGACGTCGGCTGTCGTGGTCTGGTCGTCTATGCTTTCCGTTGTCCGCAAGTCTTCCTGTTCCATCGCGTCACCTCTTGTCTCCTGGTTTCGCATCTGTTCACTCCTGTTAGAGTTACCTTGAATCAATAAGATTCACCGATATTTCTACCACTCTATAGTCCTTCTACGAAGCAAGAGTGATGCTGGATTGAACATGAGAACCCCGACGCGCAATCCCGAAGATATTGCAGCAAGATTAGGGAGGCTTAATGAGAGAAACTGAATCGAACTGTGATGCGAATGCGGCAACTATGTAGGAATTGCACTGCGTCCCGACCGATCTGCCTCACCCTTTCACTCTCTGACCATCTTCGGTGGTCGATGCGGGTCGTCACGCTCGCTGAAAACGGCAAATCGTTTGGGGATTGATGCTGAGAGGGATGCGCACTTCATGGAATAGAGGGGGGAATGATTGCGGCGCTCCCTATCATCGGTTGCAAAGGGGAGAACGAACCCCCTAGAATGCCGCCCCATGTCACAACTTCGATCAGGCGAACGCATCCATCTCGTCGACAAGAAAGGGCGGCAGTACGCGCTGACGCTCAAGGCCGGGGAGACGTATCAATTTAGCGGGCAGAAGATTCCCCATGACGACATGATCGGTCGTTCCGACGGCACGGTGGTGACTTTGTCGGGGGGCAAGAAGATGCTGGCGTTGCGGCCGACCTTCGGCGATTACGTCCTGAAAATGCCGCGTGGCGCGCAGGTGCTGTATCCCAAGGATCTGGCACTCATTCCCATGTGGGCGGATGTGTATCCTGGGGCGCGTGTCTTCGAAGCCGGGACCGGTTCCGGCGCGTTGACCATGGCGCTGTTGCGTCTCGTAGGGCCGCAAGGCCTGGTTGTCACGTATGACTTGAGAGAAGACTTTGCGAAAACGGCGCTGGCTAATATCAATCGTTATCTCGGGCCGACGCCGAATCTTGTGTCCTTGAGAAAAAGCGCCTATGAGGGGATTGATTTACTGGACGATGGGCTTCCGTTTGATCGTGTTGTACTCGACTTGCCGGAGCCCTGGCAAGTAGTACCGCACGCGGCCAAAGCCTTGCGGTCAGGCGGTATCTATTTGAGCTTTGTGCCGACGGTTCCGCAAGTCGTTCAAACCGTTGAAGCGCTTGAGCGGGCAAAGGTGTTTGGCATGGTGGAGACATTTGAGTCCCTCATCCGTACCTGGTCGGTGTTGGGGCGAAGCGTTCGTCCCGATCATCGGATGGTCGCCCATTCGGGTTTTATCACGGTGGCGAGGAAGGTCGAGCCGGGTCTGCTGGGGATCGGTCGTGAGCCGGACCTTGCGGAGGCGGCACTCTCAGAATCCCTCGGGGACAGCGATAAGGAAGAGGCAACATCATGAAGCGGTTGGACGGAAAAGTTGCATTAATTACGGGCGGGAATGCTGGCATTGGGGAGTCTGTCGCCAAGCGGCTTGCCGAAGAAGGCGCAGCTGTCGTGATAACAGGTCGGCGCCAGGCCGAACTCGATCGGGTGGTGCGTGAGATTTCAGCGCATGGCGGCAAGGTGCTCGCTGTCGCCGGGTCGGTGACGGATGACGGTCATGTGCGGGCTGTGGTCCAGCAGGCGTTAGCGTCGTTTCGTAAAATCGATGTGTTGGTGAACAACGCGGGTGTAGGAGATTTTGGAAAACGCCTTCATGAGATGGATGATGCGGCATGGACACATGTGCTGGATGTGAATTTGACCGGAGTGTTCCGTATGACACGGGCGGTCATTCCAGAAATGCTCAAGCAGGCCGGCGGAGCCATTGTCAATATTTCATCGGTTGCCAGCCTGGTCGGTATTCCACTCTTGTCCGCGTATGCGGCTTCCAAAGGAGCGCTCGACGCACTCACTCGATCGGTCGCGATTGATTACGCAACCGATGGCATTCGCTGCAATGTGGTGAACCCGGGACTGATCGATACGCCGATGGCTGCTCCCTTGATGGCCAATCCGGATCAGCTGGGATCGATCTTGTCTCACTATCCGATCCGCCGCCCAGGCAAACCTGAAGAAGTGGCGAGCATGGTTCTGTACCTCGCGTCGGACGAATCGGCATGGGTCACCGGCGGGACGTTTCCCATTGATGGTGGAATGACCGTGTGGTGAGCGGTCCCACTGGGCACAGAATACTGGTGAGATGAATATGGAAATTGATGCGCACACAGGGCTCTGCGGGGTTATCGGAAATCCCGTCGAGCATTCGCTTTCGCCCGCCATCCACAACGCGGCGTTTCAACGGCTCCGGCTGAATCTGGTGTACCTCGCCTTTCGAGTCGAGGCAATCGGTGAGGCAATCAGAGGGCTCCGCGCCTTGGGTGGATTTCGAGGCGCCAGCGTTACGATCCCTCATAAAGTTTCATCGATCCCGTTTCTTGACGAGATTGACCCTACCGCTAGGCACATCGGGGCCATCAATACGATTGTGGCAAAGCAGGGCGCGCTGATTGGGTACAACACCGATGCCATCGGTGCATTGCGTGCGCTTCGTGGAGGAGCAGGGGGTCTCGCCGAAAAACGCGTCGTGATGGTGGGGTCGGGAGGAGCTGCTCGAGCGATTGCCTTTGCACTTGCCGGGGAGCCTGGATTCGCCGGGTTAACGTTGCTCGGCGTGGATGCGAATGAACGGTCACGATTGGCGGCGGATCTTCGATCGAAGACGTCGCTTTCAGTGGAAGAAGCTCACCTCGACGAAGGTGTGTTGGCGAAGACTCTTCCCGCTTCGCACATCCTGGTCCACTGTACTCCGATCGGCATGTCCCCAAAAACTGAAGGGACTTGCGTGCCGGCGCCGCTCTTACACGCCGGCTTGGCCGTCATGGACATTGTTTACAATCCCCGCGAGACGCAATTACTCAAGGATGCCCGGCAGGCAGGATGTGTCACGATTCCCGGGTTGGAAATGTTTCTGCATCAAGCTGCCGCGCAATTTGAGCTGTGGACGGATCAGCCTGCTCCGGCGGATACCATGCGAGCCGTGCTGGAGTCTCGCTTTCGATGAACATCGTACTGATCGGATATCGTGGGACGGGGAAAAGTACGGTTGGGAAAGTACTGGCTGCGAGACTCGTGCTGCCGCTGGTCTCGACGGATGCGGAAATTGTTCGTCGGGCGGGGCGATCAGTTCCGGAGATAGTTGCGCAGCATGGCTGGGAGCATTTTCGTGATCTTGAGTCGACGGTTTGCCGAGACTTTTCCACGCGAGATGGATTAATTATCGACACAGGCGGAGGGGCAATTCTTCGTCAGGAGAACGTGGCTTGTTTGAAGAAGAACGGCACGCTGTTTTGGCTGACCGCTTCGATCGCAACGATCGCTTCGCGCATCGGGCGTGATACTCAGCGCCCATCACTGACAGGCACCAAATCATTCGTCGACGAGATTGAGGAAGTCCTGGCGGTGCGAACGCCAAAATATCGCGAAGCCGCCGACCATATTGTGCCTACCGATGGATGCACCATCAATCAAATCGTCGAGACGATTCTTTCTTCCATCCAGTGGTAGATCGAGTATGCCGCTAGGTTCCGTGCTGGCGTATGGGGTGGGGTTCCAGCCATCCTTGACATTTCTGCCACAGAAGTGATTGAAGTGTCTTTGTGCGCCCGTAGCTCAGTTGGATAGAGCGCCGGGCTTCGAACCCGTAGGTCGCAG
>CAZXNN010000038.1:0-15081 GCA_964641915.1 uncultured Nitrospira sp.
ACGACATAGGTAATGGTGACCACGGCGTCGCGCATCGGACCAACCGGCAGCGAGAGCGCCAGCGCCACCGAGATGCCGCCGCGGAGCCCGCCCCAGGTCAAGATCGTAATCGTGCGATCGCTGAATTCGCGCACGAAGCTGAATGCCTTTACCTGCAACACCACGCTGAGCCACCTCGCGGCCAACACCAGAGGAATCGCCACCAATCCGGCCACCAGGTACGCCCTCTGAAAACTGAGCACCAGCACCTCCAGGCCGATCAAGACGAAGAGCACGGCATTCAACAGTTCATCCAGCAGTTCCCAAAAGCTGTCGAGGTGCTCGCGCGTCTTCTCGGACATGGCCCATTGGCGGCCCTGATTGCCGATCAGCAAGCCCGCCACAACCACCGCGATCGGTCCGGAGGTATGCAGCAGATCTGCCAAGGCGAAACTCCCCATGACGAGCGCAAGCGTGATCAGAATCTCAACCTGATAGTTGTCCACCGACCGGAGCATGCGATAAGCGATATACCCCAGCGCCAGCCCGAGGGCCGCGCCGCCGATGGCTTCTTCGGCGAACAACGCCAGCACATCCGTGGCGGTGAACGACTCTTTCGGCACGAGATTCAAAACCACCAGAAAAATCACGACGCCGACGCCGTCGTTGAAGAGCGATTCCCCGACGATCTTCATTTCAAGGGCCTTCGGAAGCCGGGCCTGCCGCAGCACACCCATCACGGCAATCGGATCGGTTGGTGAGATCAACGCACCGAACAGGAGACAGTACAGAAGCGGCAGCGGAAGGCCGACGAGGTCGAACAGCCAATAGCCCAGCAAGCCGGTAATCAGACTGGACAGAATCGTGCCGGCCACCGCCATGGAACCGATCACCCATTTGAGATCCAACAACTCATCTAATTTGACGTGCAACGCGCCGGCAAAGAGTAGAAATCCCAGCATGCCATGCATGAGCGCCTCGTTGAAGTCGATGGCCCCGATAAACCGCTGCGCTTCCGCTTCGATGCCGAATCCCAGCTTGCCCAGAGCGAGCAGCACCAGCGAAAAGGCCAGTGCGACCGCCATCAGTCCGATAGTAATCGGCAGCTTCAACAGCCGATGGTTGACATAGCTGAACAGCGCGGCCAGGCAAATCAGAATGGTCAACGTATGAATCAGCGGCACAGGTCCTCCTCCATGGCAAATCGAGAACTACCGACACAGCGGCAATGGATCCAAATCAATCCTTGGCGCAGCCAGTGTATATGAGTAGAGAGATGGTCGCGAGCGAACACCTGGTCAAGGGATCGTCTACTTCTAGTTGAAGCGGTTCGCGTCACCAAGAAGGGAATTGGGTCCGCTGACAAGGCTCAGAACGCCAGGCAGGATGGCTGTTGGCAAGCGCCTCTTGGAACCGGAAATCGCGCTGTTGACACAAAAGATTCTCGGATACTGTGATCGAATCAAGCCTGGCCAACTGTCTGCCGAAAGTTCAAGCCGGGCGGCTTTTACCGGCTGACCTTCACCGCTTTGACGATCTGCGTCTGCTTCAGACGATCCAGAAACCGTTCCATCGGTTCGGCCGGAGGGACAATCTCGACGGCCTGCCAGCCCTCGCTCAAGGCGCCTTTCCGTCCGTGCATATCATGCACCCACTGATCGATGCTGTCCTGGCTGGTCCCTTCGCTGAAGGTCACCCAGAACAAGAAGGAAGCCTGCGCAGGAACCGCTTTCGCTTCAGCGATTTGAGGCGGCAGGCCCTGCTGGGCCAGCATCGGCTTCTCACGATCCGGAACGACCGTTTTCGAGACATCCGTGCCGGCTGCTTTCAGGCGTTTGCTCAGGTCCTGATTATGTTGCTCCAACTGAGCCCGTTCGCGGGCCAGCCGCTCATTTGCGATCACGAGGCTATGAATCTCGGCTTCCAGCTGTTCCTGCTCGCTGAGCGCTTTGCTCATCAGCACACGCGTCATACGATCAGTATCTCGGCCTGCCCCCTTCCGCCGTTGCTCAATCTCCTGCTTCACGGTCAGCACACTGGACGCGACGGTTTCCTGGGCCGAGGACAGCTTCGCCATCGTCCGCTGGAGTTGCGCCATTCCCTGTTGCTGCGACTGAATGGTATCGATCGCTTTCGATTGCATCTGCGCGAGTTCGACGAGCTGCCGCTCCAGCTTGGTCACTTCCGCAAGCGGGGCTGCCCAGGGAGCTTCGGTCTGCGTGACGGACAGCGGCGGACTGGCAGGTGTCATCCAACCGGCAAGACGGTCGGCGACGAGTCCGGCCAATACGACCGCCAGCAAGACTTGGGCAAACACGAGCGCCCGGGTCCCTGACGCTGCGACGGCGACCGTACGCGAGGCCGTATGGTCGCCGATGCCGCTCCATGCCCGCCGCGCGCGATGCCACAAGCCAGGAGCGGGAAGAAAGACCGCGCTGACCGATCCGCCCTGCGCCGTATTATGGACGCGGAGTTCGACGGCATCCCGTGTGAGGGCGATGCGGCTGCTTCTGAGTCCGTATTCGGGAACGGAGAGACCGCCGAGGAGCACGCCGTCCTCCGACCGGAGGTGGACGCTCTCGATACGGGTCTGGCTCTGGACCTGCAAGGTCGCCTCGGATCCGGCCCCATCCAGCAGTCCGACGCGCCGCTGATTTACGAAAACATGAATCGGGTCCGATGCGCCGCAGGCCGCGCGACGAGCCCCCTCCTTCATACCGCTCAGTAAGTGTTCGCGATACCCGGTGCAATCCTGCTCAGACTCCATACATCCTCCTTCCGGTGGTCGGCTCCGCTGGTCTTAATCCTACGGCTGCATCTGGAGGGTGATTCGTGGTTTCTCACCGGTTGAGGCGCCGTCGAGCCTCAGATCCCAGGTCGTCTGCAGGCACTCCACGCACAATGCCAGATGCCAGACCCGGTACTCGACCCCGTGCCCCTGCATGAAAAGATCTTCCCACTGGTGGCGGGAAAGACAGGGATAATGGTCCGGCTCGGTCTTACGATAATGCGTCTGCACCATCCGAAGCATGCGTTCGGCGTCGCTATTGAATCGCTGCCGATGACGCTGCTGTTCCTCGTTGAGCGTCTGCAATTCGGCTGTGCTGATTCCCATATCCTCTAGAGACCGTTTCCAGCCGGATTCCCGCCATCGCTGGAAATTCTTGTAGATGCGAGGACTCTCCACACCGCTTAACCGGAGCGCCGTGATGACCTGGCCGGGCCCTAAGCCGTAACAATGGTGATAGAGGGCAATCAACGCATCGCGGCTGACGGCCGCGCGTCCCACCAACCCGTCAAGAAACCGGCCGAGCGGCGTGAGCAGCTCCGGATGATAGCAAAAAGGCTCAGGCCGGCTGTGCTCTTTGGCGACGATCGAATCCAGCAGAAAGAGCGGGCGGCAGGGCACTTCGCTCCGCCCGGTGATGAGAAATTGCTCGAGGTATTCCGCTCCCCAGCGCAGCACAAATTTTTCATGCGCGACGTCGTCGCTCCACTGGCCGGTTTCACGCAGAAACCGTTTTGTATAGCCGGCGGCCCGGTCGAGTAGCAGCGGCAACGCCTGCGAGACGACCCGGTCGAACTCTTCCACAGTCGACACCACACCCTCAAGACGGCCGGCGGCGGTGGTACCATCTGACACAAACAGGTCTTTATTGAGCATGGCAGACAATCCGATGTTGCTCATTGTGCCTCTCTCACAGTCCTCCTGCATTGGACAAATGCAGCCGGGCATCCGGCAATTTGTCCGTTGCGACGAATCCATCCTGACTGGTAAACAAATGATGTGATTCAGGTCGCGCATGGGGCATGACCGGTCCATTTATATCCACATCATCCTTATTCATGGAGGTCTTTATGAAACAGCTCAGCGGGTTGATGGCTCTGGCGGCGTTCCTCAGCTTCAGCACGATGTCCACCCTTGCTATTGCAGGTGAGGAAAAGAAGGAAGAGAAGAAGGGCGGCAACGTGGTCGTGTTCGGCGATGACAAGAAGGAAGAACACAAGGACAAGGGCGGCCACGTGGTGTTCAGCGACGACAAGAAGGATGAGAAGAAGGACCAGAGCGGCAAATAGGCCGGTCCCGCGGGGCGCGGCAGTCCGCCGCGCCCCGTACCGTATCTCCGCACCAACTCCGCCATAGGACTCCGGCTCGCCCCCTGCCGATCCGACGGGTACCGACCGGACGACGCGCCAAGACAAATCACAAATGGTGAATCAGCCAGCGGCACCGTAGGACTCCTCCTGCACGACAAGATTGCGGCGGACCGTGATTTTACTCTCCTTCACGAAAATCCCCCGCGCGGGAGAGCGGGGAGCTTCACTTCCCCGGCCGCTTCACATCCCGAATCGCGCGCCTGATCAGCAGCACGACTAAAATCAGAAAAATTACTCCACCAACCAGCACGATCCACTCATGGATGGTCATCATTGCCTCCCCTTGGTGGCCCGCGGTCGACCGGCGCCACCCGCTGCAGCACTCCCGTCTTCACATCATAGACAAATACCTGCTTCGCTTGCTCCGGCTTGTCCGCCAGCAGGTTGGTGGCAAACGACTCGAACGTCACGTAGCGCCCGTCTTCGCTGATGGTGGGATTGACGCTGGCGCTGTTGCCTTGAATCCCGTTGTGGCCGACAGAGACCCGGCTGGTTCGTCCTTCCTGCCGATCATGCACAAACACATCGATCACGCCGTTGGTGTCGCCCGGCACCAGATTCGACGCGAGAGATTCGAACACGATGTAGCGGCCGTCCGCGCTGAGATGCGGAGCTTGACTGAAATTGTTGGCTTGGTTGCCACGGCTGTCCACAGACACTCGGGTAGTCACGCCTGTCTCCCGATCATGAACAAAGATGTCCCGATGGCGATTCGTATCCTCGGGCGCCAGATTCGTGGCTAAGGATTCGAACACGATCATCCGTCCGTCCGGCGTGAGCGCCGGCGAAAAGCTCCCGCCGTTTCCCTGGACTCCGCTGCTGCTGATGGAGACGCGCGCGGCTTGCTTGGTCTCAGTATCGTAGACGAATACATCCGTCACCCCGTTGGTGTCGTGTGCCGTCAGGTTTACGGCGCGGGACTCGAAGGCCACATAGCGACGACGACCAGCGAGCGGCACCTCTTCCTGTCCGATCGGCCGGCCGCCACCGATTCCCGCCTGGAGCGCGCTTCCTCCGACCGGACGGGCTTCAAGAGTCTGAGCGGGATTGTCCTTATTCCCGCAACCCGCTAGGGCGAGACAGCACGCGCACATGATCACAGCCTTAGCCGTCATGCTCCGCTTCCTTGTGGTGAGTCATCGCCGGTCGAGCGGGACGCTGGCCCTCTTCCGGTGTCCGATCCAAACGATGGATCAGGAAACGCAGAACGTCCTCGATCTCCCCTTGATGCTTAATATAAAACTTGGCGCGCGACCCGGCATGCAGTCCGACACGCACTCCCAGAACCAGCCCCTCCGTCAGTCCGAACACGTCCTCATCCGTCTCATCATCGCCGATGAAGAAGAAGGCGGACAGGCGAAGGTGCCGCATCAACGCGAGCGCCGCCGCCCCCTTGCCGCCTTTTCCAGGAGGCAGCAGATTGATCGATTGTTTCCCGATGATCAGTCGAGGCGCCGGGTTGAGCCGGCTCAGCAGGGCGAGCAGGATCGGACGAGTACGGTCCTCTTCTTCCCGCTTCCGATAATGTAGCGTCAGTGAATACCGCTTGTCTTCCACCTCGATCTCGAGATCGGCTAGCTGCATCGCCAGCTCCCCCTTCATCGCCGCCCTCCACCCCGCACAGATCCCATCGGCCCACAGGAGCGTCACCGCTGGCGTCAAGGGACTTTCCAGTCCGTGGTTGCCGATCAGATATGGAACAGCCCCGTTCACTCTCGGGGCCAAATCCCTGAGCCCCCGTCCCGAGATCACGGCGCAGGGAGTGCGCTTGGCCAATTCCGCCAGCCATTCATGAATCGAACGGGACAATTTGACCGACTCACGATCCGGGGAAATCTTGGCCAGCGTCCCGTCAAAATCGAAGGCGTACAGCATCGGCCGGCTTGCGGCGGCCCTCAGCGCTTCACGTCCCTCAGGCGAGAGCAAATACATCATGCCTGTCCTCCCGTGATCGTCCGCACATCCCTGATGCCTGTCTGCCGCACAATACGGGCCCGCTGCCGCATACGGGCCGCATCCATCAGCATGCGGCCGGCCCAGCGATACACATTAAATTCCTGCACGATCCCGCGCATGCTGCGCATCCGCGCCCGCTGTTCGACCGGCGGCATGGTCAGCGCCAGATGCATGGCCGCCGCAAATTGGTCGATGTTGTACGGATTGATGAGCAGGGCTTCGGGCAGCTCCGTCGCGGCCCCGGTGAATTGGCTGAGAATCAACACGCCCTGTTCATCGTCCCGCGCCGCGACGAATTCCTTCGCGACGAGATTCATGCCGTCATGAAGACTGCTGACGATACAAAAGTCGGCGCCTCTGTAATACATACTGACCTCCTGAGGTTCATGATGCTCGATCCGCACATGAACGGGCCGATACCCCTCGCGGCCGAAACGCGCGTTGATACGCTCGGCCGACGCCAGGACATTCCGGCTGAGCTGCTGGTACTCCTCGATTTTCGACCGGCTGGGAGCGGCGATTTGGATGAACGAAAAACGGCCGATCCACTCCGGCTGCAATTCCAGCAACCGTTCGATGGCCAGGAATCGCTCGAGGATGCCTTTAGTATAATCGAGCCGCTCGACGCCGACGCCGACTCGATGTGTGTGGGACAGCGTATTCAAGGTGCGAAGACGAGTCTTGCACTCGGAGACCGGCGGCCACGGCGCCCGTTGCTGCTCGGGCCAGGCGATCGAAATGGGATAATGATTCACGGCGGTGAGTCTCCCCTGATAGGAAATCGTGGAGTTGTCCCAGTCGATTTTCGTTTCGAGCGACCGGTCCACGGTTTCGATGAAGTTGCTGCCGTGGAAGCGCGTGTGAAATCCCAGAATGCTGCTCCCGAGGAGCCCTTCAAGAATATCCTTGTACCAGGGGCAGATGGCGTAGCGCTCGGGATTGGGCCAGGGGATATGCCAGAAGGTGATGATTGTCGCGTTCGGCAAGTGATCACGCACCAGCTTCGGCACCAGCGCAAGGTGATAATCCTGGACGAGCACGACCGGATTGTCGGTCTTGGCCTCCTCGATGATGGCGAGGGCGAACCGCTCGTTCATATCTTTGTAATACTGCCAGTCCGTGGAACGAAACACGGGACGCACATGCGCCAGGTGGCAGAGCGGCCAGAGGCCTTCATTGGCAAACCCGTAGTAGTACCCGCTTTCTTCTTCTGGTGACATCCAGACCCGCCTGATCTCGTACTCAGGATGGTCCGGCGGCACACGCACATGGCCCCGCGAATCGACGACTTCCCGATCGGCCGTGCCGCTGCCGTGAGCGATCCAGACTCCGGAGCAGGCGCGCATCACCGGCTCCAGGGCAGTGACGACTCCGCTGGCCGGCACCTGCACTTCGATCTGCTGGTCGTGCCAGTTATGGATGTAGGGTTCCCGATTGGAGACGATCAGGACTTCATCCCCCGCAAGATGGTCGTGGAGAATGGTCTTCAGCGTGGCGGGCGTCCAGCTCATCTGGCTTTCGTCCCGCATGCGTTTGTCCGCTTCGAGATCGTGGATGAGGGCGCGCAGATCCTGGGCGACCGGATGCAACTCGGCGCCGGGTGTCGGGTCTCCGATCAACGCGACCAGGCCCTCCCCCCGAAGCATCGACCGCACGCCTGCGACCCATCCTCGCCAGCTCAGATGCGCGACCAGGACCGTCACGAGCGAGATTACTCCGCCGATGACGGCGAACAGGTAAAACAGATACCACTTCGTATCGCTGCTCCGCCGCTCGATCCAGCTCATGTCATGGACGAGCATCAGACGCCCCCAGACCTTGCCGTTCCCTTCAATCCCGACGGCGGCGACATGGACGGCTCCCTGGGTGAGGCGCAAGAGCGCAGTCTGTCCCGCCTTGAGCGTGCCCAGACCATCGCAGGAGATTGAATCAGGGTAAGTCAGGGTCTTGTGCGTCAGCTTCCCGTCGCGGTCGCAAAAACCGACGGCGAACAGCCGCTCGTCCTGAATGATCCGATTGAAATAACTCAGCAGCTTCGGCTTGGACTCCAGGGCTAAGAGATCGACCAGGGGGCTTTCAACCATGCGGCCGATGAGCTCCGACCGGATTTCAAGATCCCGGACGAACCATTTCAGGGTCAGCGTATCGACAAGCGGAATCACGGCATACGCCAGCCCGGCCAGCACGAGGACCAGCGGCAACAGAAATCGCAGCGATAACCGCATACATCACCTCTCGTTTACATCGACCCCAAAATCGCCTATTGTGGAGGCATGTATTCCTACGGCCTTGTCGGCAACTGCCAAACATCGGCGCTGATCGGGTTGAACGGCAGCGTGGACTGGATGTGCGCCCCCCGGCCCGACAGCCCCCCGGTGTTCGGCCGGCTGCTGGACCCGGACGGCGGGCATTTCTCGATCGCCAGCCCCCTCGCGCCTTCCACCCTCCAGACTGAGCAGCGCTATCTGCCGAATACGAATATCCTTCTGACGACCGTCACGTTGCCGAACGGCGACGCCTTTCAGATCACCGACTTCTGTCCGCGCTTCGAGCAATACGGCCGCATCTATCGGCCGGCCGCGCTCTTCAGGATGGTCGAACCGCTGCAGGGCACGCCGGCGATCCGGGTCAACTGCTGTCCGGTTTCCGGCTGGGACAAGACTCCGGTGCAACCCGTGCGAGGCAGCAACCACCTCCGCTACGAGATTCGCGGCGACGTCCTCCGGCTGCTGACCAACATGCCGCTGACCTATCTCTGCGAAGAGATCCCGATGGCGCTGACTCAAAAATTCTATTTCGCCATGACCTGGGGGCTCGGCATCGAAGACGATCTCATTAAAGTGACCCACGACTTTCTGGAGCAGACCGCTCGCTACTGGCGCATCTGGGTGAAGAACTGTTCGGTCCCGTTGCTCCATCAGCAGGAGGTCATCCGTTCGGCATTGGCCCTCAAACTGCACTGTTTCGAAGATACCGGAGCCATTCTGGCAGCGCTCACGACGAGTCTCCCGGAACAGCCGGGCGGACAGCGCAACTGGGACTACCGGTTTTGCTGGCTGCGCGATGCCTATTTTGCGCTCACGGCTTTTCACAACCTGGGCCATTTCGAAGAGATGGAAGCCTTCCTGAAATTCCTGTTGAACATCGCCCATACCCACGAACACTCCAGCGACCGGCTACGGCCGGTCTACACGCTCAGCCAGGGACTTCCGCTGCCCGAAACCGAGCATGCGAACTGGTCCGGCTACCAGAACAGCCGACCGGTGCGCAGCCACAATCAAGCCGCGGAACATGTGCAGAACGATGCCTATGCCGAAATGATTCTGACCTTTACCCCGATCTTCTTCGACGAACGGTATGTCGATCTGCGCACGAGAGATCTCGATACCCTGCTGGCGCATCTGGCGAAGTTGTGCGTGCGCAGCATCGGCCAGCCGGACGCCGGTCTCTGGGAGATCCGCAACGGCTGGCAGGAGCACTCCTTTACGAATCTCCTGTGCTGGGCGGGGCTCGAACGATTGGAGCGCATCAAACAAGCCGGGCATCTCCCCTCTGTCACGATCGGCCTCACGGCCGGCCGTATCCAGGCGGAGGACGCGTTGCTCCGCGCCGTCCGCGAGGGAGCGGTTCGGAACGGCCCTACCGACCCCAGTTTCGACGCTGCACTGGCCCAACTGCCCATCCTCGGTTATCCGAACCGCCCCTTGTGCGAGTCGACGGTACGGCATATCGCCCGCGAACTCTCGCTCCGGCACGGCGGCGAAGAGACGGGATTTTTCTACCGATATGTGCGTAACGACGACTTCGGAAAGCCGGATGGCGCCTTCGTCATCTGCTCCTTCTGGATCGCCCAAGCCCTCGCCCGCCTGGGATGCATAGAAGAGGCCCGAACCATCCTGCAGCGCGTCCTGGGAGCGGCAAACCATGTCGGCCTGCTCTCTGAGCATTTCATTCCCTCCACGAAAACCCAGTGCGGAAATTTCCCGCAAGCCTACTCGCATGTCGGACTGATTAACGCCGCGTTCGCCGTCAGCCCTCCCTGGAGCGACGTACTCTAGCGACCAGCTGAACGATTCCGCCCGTCGGACATGGGCAGCCCGGACGGGCTTATCCGGGCACTTCGATCCGAACGGTCGCCGTAGGACTGATCCGTCCCCGGGGATTCTCCGGCTCAAACCAGACGTTGTACTTCAACTCCCCCGCACGCCCAAAACACAGACTGATGGCCCCTCCGGGAGGAATCGTAATCAAGTCATTCACTTCTCCGAAAAGCGTCTTGACGCCCTGCTCACAGCTCAACTCATCGAGCAGTCTCATGGTCAGAAATCCGACCCTGACAGGGGTCGACCGGGCGTTCGTCCACCGGATCTCCTCCCCCAGTTTTGCAAACATCAGATCAGGTTGCACGATATCGGCAATGCGAATTTCTCGAGCCGGCGGCGCATCGGATCCCACAGCCCCATGCCCGCAGCCAGCCTGCATCAGGAACAATCCAGCACAGAGGGCCCGCAACATCCGCATCGTTCCATTTCCCTTTCCTGAAGGCCCCGTCGTGACGATCCCTCGTGACGAAGGTGAACCCACACCCGCATCCGGTGCATCTGCCCGTACGGAACAATCGGCTCGATTCATCCGGGAATACCCCAGCCTATCCAGCTAAACCAAAACACTTCGTACAAGCGAAGGGAAATAAAACCTGAGCCCGCTTCAGCCGACGGAACTCGATAGAACGTGGGCGCTAACGCAGGACTAGGGTACGGGAGGATGAAACAACGTGGCGGCAATCACAAACGCAAGCACAGGCGGCAGGAAACCCGATATTGCAACAGATATCGTTGGCAAAAACAGTTCAGGTGTCGGCGGAATAACGGAAAAGCCTTCCAACACCGTCGATCCGAGAAGATCAGAGGAGTCGGCAGGATTGAGGAGCGTCGCCGGCACGCCGAGCATCTGGGCCATGACACAGAGGCACAGGCAAAATGCGACCAGCAGCCAGCCTCGGGAATCGCTTGAATACTGAATGGGAGTCATTATGTTTGATCATACCGATTCCCGTCTGGCATGACAAGCTAACCGCTTAACTATCCACAGTCTGATGATTACTCTTCTTCGACCCGCGTTTCATCGACGTCGGAACATCTTCATCAACTCCATCACGATTAAAGGCAGCACACCTGCCGCGCCCATCAATTCCCAATCTTCGATTGGCAACGGAACCACCTTGAAGACCGCTGACACTGCCGGTATGGTCAACACCACGATCTGGACCGCGAGCGAGAGCAGCACGGCCCAAACCAGCGCGCGGTTCGTACCGAATCCCAGCTGGAAGAGCGACCACCGGTCGCTCCGGCAGTTAAACGCATGAACCAGTTGCGCGACGACCATCACGGTAAAGGCCACCGTTCTGGCTTGATCGAGACCCTGGTGCAAGCCATACAGGCTGTAACTGAAGGCTCCCAATGCGAGGGCGGCCAACATCAGCCCCTCGCCGCCGATCGCCAGCAACCGCCCGCCATCGAGCAAACGGGCCTCGGGTCTGC
The DNA here is from genome assembly GCA_964641915.1 of uncultured Nitrospira sp. Taxonomy (GTDB): domain Bacteria; phylum Nitrospirota; class Nitrospiria; order Nitrospirales; family Nitrospiraceae; genus Nitrospira_D. The sequence continues at coordinate 11,634 of CAZXNN010000038.1, forward strand.
GAGGCGGACGCGTCATCAGATCAGGCGCCTTGGGATCGACCGCCAACGCCAGGGCCGGAATGCCGTCCGTCACCAGATTCATCCAGAGAATCTGGATCGGCAAGAGCGGCAGCGGCAATCCCAACAATGCGGCAAACAGCATCACAAGCACTTCGCTCACATTGCACGACAAGAGAAAATGCACCGTCTTGCGGATGTTATCGAATACCCCCCGCCCTTCTTCTACGGCCGCGGTAATCGAGGCGAAATTATCATCGGTCACCACCATATCGGAGGCTTCTTTCGTCACATCCGTACCGGCAAGTCCCATGGCCACCCCGATATCAGCCTCCTTGATTGCCGGCGCATCGTTCACGCCGTCTCCGGTCATCGCCACAATCGCGCCGCTGCGTTTCCACGCCTTGACGATGCGCAGCTTATGCTCCGCCGAGACGCGGGCATAGACCGTCACGCGCCGGACCATGGCAGCCAGCTGCTCGTCCGTGAGATCGTTGAGTTCTGCGCCAGAGAGTGCCCTTCCCTCGCCATCATGCAGGCCCAATTCCCGTGCGATTGCCACGGCCGTGTCTTTGTGATCCCCGGTAATCATCACCGTGCTGATCCCGGCCTCCCAACAAAGACGCACCGCTTCCTTCGCTTCCGGGCGCAAGGGATCCTTCATCGCACACAACCCGAGGAACACCAGGTCACGCTCCACCGCATCGGCCGACAGAGTCGAACCATGGCCATCGACAGGCCGCTGCGCCACTCCGAGAACACGAAGCGTTTCCCCGGCCAGGGAGGCGTTCGTCACAATAATGGCCTTCCGTTGCTGATCATGCAGCGGCTCAATCCCTCCGTCCGGCGTCATGCGGTGCGTGCAGCGCTTGAGGACAATATCCGGCGCCCCCTTGACGAAGGCGAGGCTCCCCTCTGCCATCCGGCGGATCACCGTCATCATTTTCCGTTCCGCCTCGAACGGATATTCCTTCACGAACGGAGCGGCTGATTCCAGTGCCTCTTTCGTCAGCCCGGCTTTCGCTGCGGCGACGAGCAACGCTCCTTCCGTCGGATCGCCGATGACCTGCCAGGTTCCGTTCTCCTGTCTCAAGGTCGCCCCATTACACAGCACCGCGGCAGTCAACAGCTGACGTACACCAGGATCGAGCGATGGAGAAAGCCCTTCCCGGCGAATCTCGCCTGCCGGCTGATATCCTTCTCCCGTCACGTCAAACGCAACATCACCGACCATCAACTTGATGACCGTCATCTCATTCTTTGTCAGCGTGCCGGTCTTGTCTGTACAAATGACAGTAGCTGAGCCGAGTGTTTCAACAGCAGGGAGCTTTCGAATCAGCGCATGCCGTTTGGCCATACGCGTGACCCCCAACGCCAGCGTGATCGTCACCACGGCGGGAAGGCCTTCAGGGACCGCTGCCACAGCCAGGCTGACGGACGTCAAAAACATGGACAACAGCGGTTCCCCCCGCCAATAGCCCAAGGCAAAGACGACGGCGACCACGCCCAGCGCTAGCCAGAGCAGTGTATAGCCGAACTGTTCCAGCCTTCGCTGAAGGGGGGTTTCAGCCCGCTCCGCTTCAGAGGCCTGCTGAATCATCGAGGCGATACGCCCGAGTTCCGTCCGGAGACCGGTCGCCACCACTAGCGCGCGCGCCTTGCCCGACACCGCGATGGTGCCCATGAATACGAGGTTGATCCGATCGGCAAGAGGGACATCCGTTGCGTCGAGCGTACCGGCGTGCTTTTGCACCGGCGTCGATTCACCGGTCAACGAGGCTTCCTGTGACTGGAAGTTTGCGGCGTAGATCAGGCGGGCATCCGCGGGAACCCGGTCGCCCGCCTCCAGGAGAATCAGATCGCCGGGAACCAGCTCCCGGGCGGGAATGGACCGGAGCACGCCTTCACGAATCACCCGGGCCATTGAAACGGACATCTTCCGCAGCGCCGCCAGGGATTGCTCCGCCCGAAACTCCTGCACGAACCCGAGCAGACCGTTCAAAAACACGATGGTGCCGATCGCCGCCGCATCGAGCCAGTCTTCCAACAGGCCGGATACCACCGCCGCGCCGATCAGCACCCACACAATGACGTTGGCAAACTGGGAGAAGAACAGTTTCAGCAGCGATGGGGGAGGAGCTTCCGGCAGTTCGTTAAAGCCCTCACGCACCTGCCGCCGAAGCACCTCCTCGGACTCAAGCCCGGCCTCCTGATTCGTAGAGAGAGCGGCGGCGGCTGAAGCCACTGAGCTGGTGTGCCAGGAACTGTTTGGCCGGGCCGGTGCGTTTGTCATAGGTTGTTCCGCCCTATCTGAACAAGAGCCATAATCCCAGGACGTACGTGACGATCATCAATAGACTGTCCGGCTCGATCAACATAAACCGTTTCTCGGCCCGATAGATGATTCCCATCAGCCCGATGTTCATCATCACCACCGACCACAGGGCCGTCAGCGCATGGGTCGAGCTCACAGCACTGAACAGTGCTCGCCCCGGATAGGCCACATCGACAAAGAAGAATGCAGCCATATTGAACGCATTGCTCCCAAAGAGGTTTCCCACAGCGAGATCGAAGGCGCCCAAACGGACTGCGGCGATCGAGGTCACCAATTCCGGCAGCGACGTGGCAATGCCTACCAATGAGGCGCCGATAAACGTGGCGCTAATGCCTGAATACTCGGCGATCTCCTTTGCTGAACCAGCCAGAAACGGAGCGGCCACAAGCAGAACGAGCGTGGTAGCTGAAAATCCAACGACCGCTCGTCGCACATCACCGCGTTGGGCAGCATCGGCTTTCGCCGCAAGTCCTTCCACGAGCGCCTCCTTTTCGCGCTGGCGCCGCTTCATATCCTCCTGCCGAAAGACCAGCCGCATCCCCAGCATATAGATCACTACGAGGGTCAGACTCCCAATTCCCACACCGAGATGAATGATGTCGATCTTCATCAGCACGAAGAATGCGGCAAGACCTGTCAGCAGCATCGCAAACGCCGCAGTGAGCGTATGTTCCAGCGCGGCCTGCTGCCAGATCCGTTTCTGGCGATGCATCAGATCGATGATGCCCAGGATGAGCATGTTCGCCATGTTGCTGCCGAACAGATCGCCGGCGGCAAGGTCGGGCGAGTCCATTAAGACCGCGCTGACATCGGTAAAAACCTCCGGAAGCGATGTGGCGGTGGACATCAAGACCACCCCGATCCACAGTCGCCCCAGTCCAGTCAATTCTGCGATCTCATCTCCATACCGCGAGAGCCTCGTCCCGGCCAGGACGATCACCGCTGCGCTGCACACGAAGGTCAGCCAGATCATCCATTCCCCTTACCGCGCGCATTGAGGGAGCACATTCCGATGTGCGGCCTCAGCGACCGCAGTAATCGGCCCCGGCCATCGCCTCTTTCCCCCTTCCTCCTTCCACTCCCTCTCCCAAACAGGGTGGAGAGGCGGAGTAGTTC
>CAZXNN010000039.1:0-14747 GCA_964641915.1 uncultured Nitrospira sp.
CTCCACAATCTGCTGGATCGAGTTGACGAGCTGTCCTAATCCCATCGACTCCCTCCCACTACCTCGCCCATCCTGCCGCCGTTCGCACCCGCGCGGCCAAGGCCGCCAGCATCAACGCATCGTCGGATTCAAGCCGGGCGGCGTACAAGACCGCCAGGTACAGTCCGCAGGCCATGAGCCCCAGGGGAAGATAGGCCGCCGCGGCAACGTACGGCTTCACCAGCCAGATGGCCAGCCCCATCGCCGCTCCGGCCGACAGCGGTTTGAGGAGCCTCCATGTCCAGGGCAGCATGCGATGAAGACGCCAGACTTGGGCGACGCGGACTGCATTCAGGAGCGCGAAACTCCCGGCCGCCGCGAGAGCGGCACCGCCCGGGCCCCAGACCGGAATCGCTGCCGCGGTCGCGCCGATCAAGCCCATTCCATAGCCCAGCGTGTTGAGCAATACGACGCGCGAATGGCCGGACATGAGCAACGCCGTGTTCGCGCAACCGCTCGACGCATTGACGAGATGCCCCGCGGCCAGAATAGCCAGGATCGAACCTCCGGCGACAAATCCGCTCCCGAATATGCTCAGCACCTCATCGGCAAACAAGACCAGAAGGACACACAGCGGCACGGTGGCCGTGAAGGCTGCCCGGTGCACCATCTCATAGCTTTCTCGAAACGTCAGGCGATCGTCCGCCGCCCAGGCTCGACTCATGACCGGAGCGAACACGACATCCAGCGCTCCCAGGATCAGGGCCAGCACCGCAGCGGTTTGGAACGCCGCCAGATACACGCCCACCTCTTCGGCTGAAACCCAGTAGCCCAGCAGCATGACATCCGCGCGCGGCGCCACCACGCCGAACAGATTGGCGAGAAACAACGGCCCGCTATAGGTCAGCAGCGTGCGCGCCTCAGCCCCCCTCAGCACGGCAAAGTCCGCGACGCCCAGCCGGCCCTGCCGCGCCAGCGCCGCCCCGGCCAGACCGGCCGTCACGAGAAATACCGCACTCCAGCCCAGCACCACTCCGCTCAGCCCCCACCCGGCCCAGATTGCGAATCCGGCCGTCGCCCATTTGCCGGCCGGTTCCCAAAGATATTTCAGTGCAACCGTATAGCGCACCGTCTGAAAAGCTTGCAAGGCCGCCAACAAGACCGTCCCCGCCGATGCGACGACGAGCGCCGGGGCAAAACAGACCAGCACGGCCGCCAGCCCTGGTTTCTGGTAAAGCTGCGTGGAGAGAGTGCCTGCTATCGCCCAGAATCCGAGACCGGCACAGGCTCCCAGCGACGCAACGATCGTCACCGCCGCCGCAATCACCCGCCGGGCATCGTTCATTCGGCCTTGGGCCATGTAGGCGGAGACGAACTTGATGACGCCCGTATCGATTCCCGCAGACCCCACGAGCAGCACGGTATTGAAGAGCGTGACCCCGAGCGCATAGAGCCCGAACTCCTCCATCCCCAATTGCCGGGCCAGAAACAGCATGAACAGATAGTTGAGGCCGTTTCCGAACAGGGACGCCACGAGTACCGCGGCGCCGCTCCCCATAACAGAAATCTTTTCGACCTCCGGCCGGCCGCCGGATGCGCGCTCCGGTACGCCTCCGTCGGACGATGCCCCTTGAGTGAATTCCATGACGGACGTACGCATGATGCCCTACCGAGGTAACGCCTCACGGCGGATTGGTTGAACCGTCCACGCTCGTTCTCTGACTTGCCGGGCCAGCGCTTCTCCGATTAATCGATGCCCGTAAGGCTTCGGATGAGAGTCGTCTCGATAAGACAGTTCTTCCAGCGCATGGTTCGCGTACACCTCGCGTCCGACATTCACGACGACCGGCCACGCCCGTCCGGTCCCCGCCTGGTCCTGCGGAAAATTATCGATCATGCGCCCCTTGAGGATGACCGGAATGTTCAGGATCACCAGCGGCACGGCCCGCTCATGGGTCACGGCCCCGACTTCCTGCAGGAGACGCCGAGTCAACTCGGCTTCTTCCACCGTCAACTCCGGCTTGATTTCTGAACTGGTCCCGTTGGCCCGGCCCAGATATTCGAGAAAGAATGCGGACAGCCGGCCCCGGAGAAAATTGACCGCGTGGGAATGCTCGCAAAGAAAACCGTATCCCGGAATCGCATACAGGCGATCACGAATGTAGAGCGCCGGAACAAACGCTTCCGCGGTCCTGACCAATCGGTCATTGGCGACCGAAAACAATTTAGAGACGACGTTGTTGTACGGATCGTTGGGGAAATAGGCGAGGACGACCAAATCGGGTTCGTATGATAAGCCGGTCCGTTGCAGCTGAATGAGTTCCTCGGCGGTGCCGAATCCGGAGACCCCCATGTTGATGATTTCCACGGGGCGTGACGGCGCCAACTCGCGCTCTGCCACCGCCGAAAATGTTTCATCGTCTTCGACCCCATGCCCCAAGGTGACGGAATCGCCGAGAATAATGATCCGATAGGTGCCGGCCGGTTTGGGTCGCGCGTACTCGCGTGGTCCGCGAAATCCCTGTGAGTTCGTCGTAAACCGGTGGCGGAACTCTGCGGTCGACATCACGCCCTGCACATGCCCGATATTTTTTCTGATCCCGGCCTCGCTGACTTCCACATACCGGGGAACGATCGACTGCGGAATAAAAACGCGTAAGAACACCTCGGCGGTCCCCAGCACGAACAGGAGGGACAGCACAATGAGGGCGAGATTGGCCAGTCCCGCTTTCGCGGCGCGCCCGATCCGCGGAGGCGCCGGTGCTCCGGTCCCTCCGCTCAAGATGTCCGCCGCGAACGGCTGACCGGGGGCTGGATTCATTGAACTCATCGTCGGTGCGCCTTCAATGGATCGAGAGACCGACCGGCTGGCGAGGCCCTTCGAGGCGGCCTTTGAACGGGCCGGTTCTTAATGAGCTCGCCTGTTCGTCCGAGAAATATTTATAAAAATAGACCGCCAAGCCGGTCTGAGGCCAGCGAGACTGGATCTCCGCCACAGTCCGCGACAGCCACGCCCCGGATCGGGAAAATCGCGGTTGAGTCGGCGACGACAATTCCTCTTCCGTCGCCATATTGCAGATCAGCAGGGTGAGCGCATTCGGGGCGCGCAGCTGGCCGCGGATGGAGTCGGTCACAGGCACGTTGATGTTAGGGAAATAGTCCATGCGCAGAATGGCATCGACTAATCCGTCATTGACCCACTTCACGCTGGCCTGCCCTTGTTCGGGGCCGGACTGGCCGGGAATGGCATCGACCGTGATCATCAAATCGGGCTTGACCCGACGGACGGCCGTCACAATGCCTTGCACCATCTCCGTCACCGCCGATTCTTGAAACTCCCCCACCGGCGTGGTTCGTCCGAACGTCAGCGAGAACAGCGTGGAGTCGGTGGACAGCGTTCGACCGTACCGAGTCCGGTATTGTTGGGCGCAGGCCTCGCTCGAGCAGAGGCCGATAGCCCGCACGTAATCAAGATTGAGGCCGTCTACCTCGTACCGCTCTACCAGTTCAGCGGCAAGATTGGCCATCATGGTCCTGAATTGAGAATTGTGGACATCGAACGCACCCGCTGGAGTCCCCGGGGGAGCGAATTCAGGGAGGAAGTCGGATTGACGCAGAGTCAGCGTCACCCAAGGATGCACTTCGAGGCCGAGGGCATGCGCCGCCGTGATCAGATACCGGAGCGGATCGAATCCGGATTTTGGATGTCCTTTGAGCATCGCATCCCAGGGCGCGAAGCGAGAAGGCCAGGTCGTGCCGCGCCCCTGCCATACGGTGGGCATATATACATTGAACCCGGCCGCCTTGACCCTGGCAAGGGCTCGATCGATGTAGTCCTTGTCGACCCACAAGGGAATATCGCCGTCGAGCATCGCATATTTCCCTGCAAAGGTTCGCGGAGCCGCGGAGGGAGACTGCGCGACCGAGTCGCTCCACGAACCGCAGAGCAATAGCGCCGCCACCGCCCAGCCGATCGCATACGTGGGAATCATCGTGTCACCCCGACACCAGCGGAAAACGCCTCGACGATACGGCGGACAGCGCGGGCTCGACCATCGCCGAGGACGGGTCGAACTGCTCGACCGCTGTGAATTCTTGTTGTTCTTCCTGTCGCACCCGCAAACTCAACCCGATCATCCCCCAGACGAACCACTGATACCCGGAGTAGGCGCTCGGGACGAGCCCGATCGTATCCACCATCCAGGCCAAAAAGACCATGAAGCCGGCGACCGCAAAGGGGTCTACACGGCGCATGAGATTGCGCACCAGCAAGGTCCCGACAGAGGCCAACAGCGCGAGGTAGAGCGCAAGGCCGATAAGCCCGCCATGGAACAGGATCTGGAGGTAGTCGTTGTGGGCCCCGAGGGCCTCCCGCCCGCTGCCGAACACCTTTGCGGCGGTTCCCAGCTTCTGCCACTCCCTGAACATTTCCTGCCAGACATACCAACGGCCGTTGAATGTCCGGTCCGCCGCCACCGTCCCCGAGAGAAAGCCCAGCTCTTTTTGATAAATCCTGGCCACTTCCCCGAGATAGTTCGATGCGAGATAGGCGCCCACGACTGCACCGATTCCGAGGAGCGCGAGAAATACCACGAGTTTTCGCCGAAGCAGCGTCCACGAGAGCGCCCACAGCCCGAGAATTGCCAGACCGGCCTTGCTATAGGCCTTCGACAATACGACGACCGCCAACCCGGCAAGGGCCCAGAGGCCCGTCGCGGCGGCCACCCGCTGCGGAGGGAAAGCGGCCGCGTAGAGAAGAATCGCAAGAATCGTTTGCAGCGCATACTGCCGGATTGTGATCGCGTCGTGGTAGAGCCCGACATTCCGGATAATCCCCTCGATCTGCTGTTCTTCCCCCTGCCACACAATGCCGGTCGCGAGCTGATACAACCCCATTCCCATGGGAAACAGCCCGGCGACGACCAACGCCGTCAGAAAGAGCTTGATCTCCCGTTCCCGCCGGAAAAACGCCTGTACCATGTAGAATCCGATGAATCCGTTCATGTGCCGCAACAAGACGCTGAACCCGGTCCGCAGGTCCTGCCCATAGATGATTTGCACAACGGAAAGCGAGAGCACGACGGTATAGACCATCCATAGCGGCCAGAGAGGCATGCGCGTCAGCTGCGCATCGTTCGACGCCGTCAGCATATGTCCGAGCACGACCAGCGGAACCAGCCCGGCCACGATTTGCGTCAGCGGCATCCCGGCGACGAGCAACTCCCGCCAGGTCGCGTCCACGACAGGCTTCGCGATGAAGAGCAGCGCAACGCCGGTCATCGGCGCCATGACGAACGCGCCGAAGGTCATCACGGACAAGACCAACGCAATGACTAGCAGCATGGCCGCCTGATCCCACCCAATTCATGCCCGTTTCTAAAAATACGCTCTGATGCTGGGTCTGAAACCCTACGCTCCCGCTGTTACGGATTCGTTAAGGCCTAGTTGCAGATAAGGGAACTTTCTGGTTGATCCGAAAGGCCAGCGCGCCATGATCCGGCACGGGACCTGCCTCAAGAGCCCCAAAGGAGGGCCACATCGTCTCAGTGTGAATGGCTGAGCCTGCGGCCCTTTCCCGGGAATGACGCCGACATAATCTTGAGATCGAGAGAAATCACCCGTCGCGATGCGGACGAGCCAACGCTGGGTTGGGCAAACAGATGGGCTGTGGGCGACAGCCTTCACCGCCCTACAGTCTCTTCGGCTGCCGGCCGCGGCCGGGAGCGGTCCAAGGCTGCCTCTCCACTGCGACGTTCCCGGGCAGACAAGGCCTGGCTTGGTTTTGTAACGATTTGTTTACACGGACTTGCGGCTCGTTGTAATCGACAGCACCCACGGTGACTACCAGTCTTACGGAGATCCGACACATGAACACCGGACTTTATCTCACGCTGCGCTATGCTCTGACGGTCTGTGCCCTGCTCGCATGCTGGGCAGGATCCGTCGATCGAGCCGATGCGGCCGGCCCGGTGGGCTATCGAGACTGCGCGCTGTCCTGGAATCCGAATCCCGAAGCGGATCTGGCCGGTTACCGGGTCTATCTGGGACGGAACCCCGACCAGCTCACCCGGATGAGGGACGTGGGTCTGCGCACCGCCTTTCGCTGTTCGGAAGGCGACGCAGCCGAAAACGGCCAGTGGTTCGGCACAGTGACGGCTTACGATCACAGCGGGAACGAGAGCGACCCGGCGCAGGCCGTCCCCTTTGAAATCGCCGGTTGGCCAGACCCGGTACCCCCGGCACAGCTTTTCGAACCGTCTTCGACCCGTTTGGTCAATACGACGAACGGGTTGATTCTATTCTGGGCCGATATGAACACGCCTCAAGTGTCGCACCGGGTGGAAATCTCCAGTTCATTGCACCCGGCCTGGACGAGGGCGATCGTTCAGCCCCCCGGCCTTACCCGATTTTCATTCTATGCCCTGTCCGAGGCTGACTGGGTCTGCTACCGAGTGCGTGGGGAACGCGGAACGGTGGTATCCGAGTGGGCGCAGGCCGGGGGCCCGGAGGACCGTCAGCACTGCCTGAAACCGGAACGGGTCCACACTATCGACAACCCCATCCTCTCATCGACGATTCTCTATGAGCCGGCCTCAGTGCGAGTGGAGCCGGTTCCGCTGGCGGCCGCCCAACCGTACGTCGGGGTCAGCCTCACCTGGAAGGAGCACGCATTCTGGTCTCCCGGGCACCGGATCGAAATCAGCAGTTCAACCGAGCCTCTCTGGACAACGCTCGCCGTCCTGCCACCCTCCATCTCCCGCTATAGCTATCTCCGGCCCATCGACGCTGAGTGGGCCTGCTTGAGAATCAGGGCTGAAGTGGGACGCGCGGTCTCTCTCTGGGCAGCGGCGGCCGGTCCGAACGACCGGCAATTCTGCTTCAAACCCTCCTCAGCGCTTGGCAATACCCCCCCCTGAGAGGCTGTTGCCAACGACCGCCCGTGAAGCGTTCCCCGTGAAGCGTATCTCGTGGAGCGCATCTCGCGAGCGTGCCTCCCCCGATCCTACAATGAGAGACGAACGACGCTTCACGAATAACGGACGGCATGGCCTTTCTGAACAGCCTGCGGGTCATACGGATCCCGTCCGTGATCTCAGCGAGGCTTCCTCACCGGAGTCGTTATCGAGATTACCAACACCCTGCGAATAACCTGCTCGGATCGACGTATCTGGAGCCCATGTCCTGAACGGGCCGGGAGGAGCGCGTTACGCTCCCCCCGATAGTAATCAGCCTCATTTTCCGATCGCTTCACACTTCACTTTCATTTTCACGGTGCACGGAACGCCGCAGACGAACTTCTTCAGCATTCAGCTAGGCCGCCAGCTCGCGGCGCTTTTTCCAGGCCAAGCCGCCGACTCCGGCGAACCCGCTGGCAAAGAGCACCAGCGTGGCAGGAATGGCGACAGGCGCCGGGGCCAATCCGGCAACTTTACCCTGCAAGAAGAACGTGGCGCTCCGGTCCCGCTCTCCCTTGCCCGACCAGTCGTGCTCGCCCTTGAACGCGCCCTTCTCAAAGAGATGACTCCAGGACAGGCTGAATTCCGACGTCTCGGGATTGAACAAGCCCTGGGCAAGACCGCCGATGTTCCAGGCCCGCACTTCGCTGCCGCGGCTCCAGCCGAAGAACAGCGAGGAGAGATCGACGCTGAGCGACGACCCGTTGATCGTGGCGGAGGGCGCCGGGGCGCCGGTCATGCCGCTGGTGAAGAGCGAATAGGTGGTGCATTGCTTTGTGATCGGATCCACGATCTCGGTCATCGACTGAAAGGAACCCATCTTGATGACGCCCTCACGGTCGAATAACCGGTCGAGCGTCCGGCCATGTTCGCCGGTCCAATTCACCGCGCCGGACGTGAATTCCAACTGGCCGATCGAGACCGCGTGGGCGCGGCCCTCCAGTCCCACCAACGACATCGCCGCCGTTGCCACCACCGCCATCGTCAATGCGAGTAAACCTTTCATCGCGAACTCCTTTTGTTGTGAGACGAACTCTGTGAGTTCGTCCCGGTGTGAATGTGAAAATGAACCGATGCGCTTCGATGAACCCGAGTGATCCTGCGTGTTTACGTTCCATTCTGTAACAAACAGCCGTGATACGCATCCCGGCAAACCCATTCTGGGAGCCGCGGATAACAACCGTGTAAACTTCTGATCCTGGTTTGATTAACTTTCGATCAAGATTGCGGCACCGGAGAAGGCACATGCTCAGTCATAGACAGGCCTAGCAGGATGCGTTCCAGCAGCAAGACATCCGTGAAACGTCGCTCGTCTCGCGTCCCCATACCGACCGTCGTTCGTCGCTCGTAAGCGTGAAGCGCCTGACGCTCCAGATAGACTAGACAGACCGAACAGACCAGACCGACCCTCTTCGCAGAGTCGCGCGTTTCACGCCTCTCTCACTTTTCACCTGTGAAGGGGAGGCATCGGAAAGGGAGATGCGAAGCGGTACGCCGAGCTCCAGGCTCTTGCCCCGCTCGATTTACCGAAGCGCCGGGATACCGGGGGTCATGCGAGATTGTACAAGGCGAAAAAGACACCGGCCCCCGCCGCAGGATCGCTGCGACGGGGGCCGGGATAAGCGGGCCGATCGTGGCCCGGGAAGATTAGATGGCTTGGCAGGTCTTGCGGAAGCCCAGCAGCCCCATCAGGCCGCTGCCGAACAAGAGCAGCGCGCCGGGAAGCGGCACCACCGCAACGGCGTGGAGATCGATCCCGAGGCGGCCGGCCCCGGGCAGCGGATCGACGCCGTTGTTCCAATTGTTGCCCCAGAGAAAGAATTCCGTCTCCGACAGGCTGTTCGGGCCGGGAGGCCCGGTGAACTGATGCGGATGGAAGTGCAACATCCCGGCGCTGGCTCCGCCGGGACCGGTGAGGCTATAGGAGAGCGAGCCGAACGCATTCTGGTTGGTTCCCGTCGTGTTCCGGGACAGATCGCCTCCGGTGATCGTCAGCGTGGACCCGTTGTTGCTGAGCAACGTGCCCGTGATGCCGGTCCACTGCAGCAGCGTGCCCACCGTCGTCATGTCGCCCGACAGGGAGCCGGTCATCTGCGTGCCGTACAGCGACGGGCCGAAGGCGCCCGACGCATAGTAGTTCACTCCGCCGACGTTCATGGGAGCCCCGTCGGCTGAATGGATCAGACTATACTGAAACCCGCTTTGGGTCCCGTTATCGATCTGGAACGTGACGGGGGCGGCTTCGGCCGCATGCGGCGCCAGCCAGACTGCCATCCCCATCAGCGCGCCGCAGAGCAGCGCCGTCCCGATTTTCATGTGTTTGATCTTCATGATATGTCCTCTAAGAAGCGAAAGAAGGGCCGTGCGTTGCAGGGTCCGGCCGGAAAACCGGCCGCTCCTGGAGCGATACCGGAGCCTGGAGTCCCGCTCCAAGCTCCGGCTGCCCCGGAAAACTATGCGAGAAGACTGACACGAGTAGCCCACCGTGCGCTGGCAGCCCGGCTACACGCCGGGCTGCCTCGCTTCGTCCCTTGTTTAAGGAATCGGGCTCGCCACAAAGCCGCGGCACTGGGCATCGTAGGCCGCACTGTTCGAGCCATAGCTCAGATGGTCCGGCGCGATGCCGTCCGTCAGCTTGGTCGCCAACAGATTCGGCGTCGCCTCGAAGGCCCAGTTGGCCGGGAGATTTTCGATGACCGTCGTGTTCTGGGCATCGGACACCATCCGGCCGATGAACGCATCGCGCGTCGCATCGCCTGTGCCGCCTGCCTTGGTATAGGCTTCAAGATTGACCCAGAACTCGCTCTTGCCGCAGCGCAGGCCTTGGAAGACCTTGGGACGGGCCGTCGCCTTGACGGCATCCGCCACAGTCACGTCCACGCCGCGATACCCGTTGATGTTGACGACGTGCGCCTTGGTGATGGCCGATGGGACAGCCGGCGTCACGTAGGCAGGCGAACCGGTCGCCTCGAATGAATCGATGTACCCGATCTTGCCGAAGAACCCGTCGCCCGTATCCGGGTTGCTGCCGGTCTCTGCAGTGTTTTGCAAGCAGTCACGAACGCCTGAGCTGGACGCGAAGTAGAACGCGCTGCCCGGCGTGGTCAAGGCCCACTCCGATGCTTCTTCCTTCATTAACACCTGATCGAAGGTCGCCTTGGAGCCGGATCCGAACTCGCGCATGCAGAGCCGGATGGTGTGCGGTCCAGACGGAACGGCCTGCGTACCGTCCACATCGTTGGTCACCGCATAGCCCAGCTCGCGCCAATCGCGCGCCTGGCGGGTAAAGATCTGCTCGATTTCCGTCTGCGTGAGGTTCTGCACCGGGCCGATGTTGTTGCCCGCCGCATCCACCCGCCGCACACTGTTCTGCACCATGATGCTGAAGGGGAGCACCATGAGCTTGTTCTCCAGCACGTTGGGAGCCGGATTCGCCGGCTCCGTCCCGGCCGGCGAAGTCTGGCCGAACGAAGTGAATTGCACGTCGGAGAAGCCGAAGTGCATGGGAGTCCGTACGAACGTCGGCGTCGGATAGTCCGTGGTCACGGAGCTGGGAGGATTCGTGCAGGTCTTGTTCTCAGAAATATTGATCGTGACGGTGGTCCCGGAGTCGACGTCGAAGAACGTCTTCGCAACAGTCGACAATGAGCCGCAGCCGCTCGTCGCGGGATTGTTCTTGTCGATGTATCCCAGATATCCTTTTCCGTTGTACTTCCCCTGGGACCGGTCGCCGCCGGTCAAATCGTCGACCGGATAGACTCCGTCCGACGAGCCGCGCGCGGAGTAGTGAAAATCGATCGGCGCGCCTTGAAACGTGCACTTCCAGAGATGCGTGTTGTTGTTGGCGGACTGATAGTGCGTGATGGGCCCGGCTGTGTGGTCACAGGCCGATAATGGGACTTCGTTGATGAACTGACGGCCGGCGGACGATCCGCCGGAGAAAACGTCGATCGCATGGGCTTGCGACGCCATCCCGATCGTTCCGATTACGGCTGCCGCGATGGCAGCCAGTTGGTTCGCTTGCATGGTATGTACTCCCGGTTAGTGAGAATGATGATTGTATGTCACAGCTTCGATGACCGTCCGACTATGCCACCCGAGAGGCGAAATTCCGCCGGGCAACTCCGACCAAACCGATCAGGCCGCTGCCGAACAGGATGGCCGCCGCAGGCACCGGCACTGGGGCCAACTCCCCGCCGCTGATCATGAAGATCCCGTTTGCGGAAAGGAGCGCCTGCCCGCGGAACACGACCGGGTCGTCGATCAATTCGGTATCGCTTGCGATCAGATGGAGCAACTGGCCGAGATTGGCCGCCATCGGCGCTGTGTAGGAGTTGAACAGCCGTTCAGCGGCTCCCGTTCTGGTGCTGTGCGAATTCGTGTTTGTGAAGTCCACCACCGCGCCGTTCTGCCCAGGGATGAGGTTGGGCGCGTTGGTATCGTTGACATTGCCCGCCCAATTCACCAGGCCGTTCGGAAATGCGGAGTTGCCGCTCTGGACGGTTCCGGTCAGGTTGACGTTCGAACCGCCGAGACCCGTGAAACCGCCGGTCAGCGGATTGGCCTGGGTCCCCATGACGGTGTAGCGCACCGGATACGCCGGGTCACTGGGGTTGGTGTCGATCACGCCGGGCGTATTGAGATACGCCGACAGATCGAACGTGTAGGTCTGGCTAGGATTGGTCAGCGCATCCATGTTGCCGATCGGGCCGGACTGGCCGGTCGGAGTCAGGTCGCTCAGGTTTACCAGCACTTCTTTTCCTTCGCCTGCGGTCCTATTTCCGTAGATCGCAAGGATCAGGTCGCCCTGCCCGAAGTTGAACGCCTGAGCCGGTTCGCTCATCGCGCCCACCACCATGGCGGCGGCGCCTATGACCGCGATCGCGGATTTACTGAAACGATTGAGTGCCATCATTGAAAACCTCCTGTGTCGTAAGTGCCATCTTCTGCATTCGATGCCTGCTGAACTGTGTGCCTCTGCCGTCCGCGGATCTCGCGCGTCGTCTGCCGATCCCGGAAGGCCCGATCCACCTCCTTTCTTGACGCCTGCTTCGTTCGCCGTTCGCTGAGGGCGCCGGTCGGATTACCCGTCGCCATGCCTGCGATGGAGTTGTACAGATCCTAGGTTAATTCCCGATAGGGATCTTCTTGGAGCGCGGTAAATATCTCGTTAAGGCAGAAGCCTCATACGCGCCGACATACGCTCCCTATACAGAGCGCATTCTCAAGTCTGTCGGTTACATCTGCCCGGGGGGTTGTATTGACGGGGGGTTAAATCTTCTTCAAGAACGGAGAACCGGCAAGGACGCCTACTTCGTCCGTCGTTCGTGAAGCGTCGTGCGTCTCTCGTAGTAGGATCGGCGGAGGCATGCTCGCGAGATACGCTTCACGAGGAACGCTTCACGGATGATGAGAATGCCGATGGCGGGCCGTTTCAGCATCCGGCTATGTCGGGGGGAAGAATTTAACGACGATCGTATGGTCCATCCCCGGCGGAGGCGGACGCACTTCGGTAACCTTTGCCAAGGCATCCAATGCGGATTGATCGAACAACAGACTGCCGGAGGAGTTGATCAGACGGTACTGCAGCACACGGCCCTGCTCGTCGATAATGAGTTCGCACAGCACGGCATATTCCAGATCGTCCTGCAGCGACGGCGGCTGCTGATACTTGGACTGAATCGAAGCCGTGAGAATATCCGTGTAGCCGGCGAAGCGCCCCCGGCCTTTCCCGATCGCGAACGGATCGGTGCTCACCGGCGGCGGCCCCGGCGCATCGGAGGCTTTCGGCGGAGGTGGCGCTTCCGCCTGTTGCGGCGGCGGAGGCGGCGGCGCTTCCTGCGGCTTCGGCTCCGGCTTGGGCGCCTCCGGCTCCGGCTCAGGTTCCGGTTCTTTCTCAGGCGGAGGGGGCGGTTCTTCTTTCTTGAATGCGTTCAGCTTATAGACCTTGATGAGGTCCTGCCCCCATTGGGTCTGCGCCACCCAATAAAGCCCGCCGCCGATGCCGACATGCACCAGCCCGACGATCAACAGCGTCGTGCCGAGCTTGCTCTTCTTTTTTTCAAACCCCTTATAGCCAGCCATCTCTTAACTCGTGAAACGTGAAGCGTGAAACGTGAAGCGCAAGCGGGAAGGCGTCTGACTCGTGCACCGTGAAGCGTCGTGCGTGAAGCGCAAGAGGGAAGGCGTCCGACTTGTGAACCGTGAAGCGTGAACCGTGAAGCGCAAGAGGGAAGAGAGAACCGAAGGGAAGAGGCAGGGCCTCCACCGTGACGTTTTGCCCCTCACGACTGACGATGGTTTAAACGTTTCACGCTTCACGAGAGACGCTTCACGGTCTTTAAGGCTCATTAAACGGCTTGGTGGCAATAGCCAAATCCTCGACCGGAATCCGCTGGAGAATGTCGAGCACCGCGACGACATGTTTGTACTCCACGCCGGAATCGCCGCGGAGCACGAGCGGCAGCTTGCCGCCCTTGGCGGCTTTCAGATCGCGAATCAGTTTTTCCAGTTCTGTAATCTTGACCTTCTCTTCATCCATGTAGATATCGCCGTTCTTCTTCACGGAGAGGGTCGGCGTGGTGGTTTCCATTTCCGTTTCGTGCGGAGTCGACTCCGGCAACTTCAGCTCGATCCCCTGCACCGCCGCCGTCGTCGTGATGATGAAAATCACCAGCAGCACCCAGGCCAGGTCGAGCAAGGGGGTCATGTTGATATCGGCAACCGCGCCGTGCGATTTTCGGGAAAAACGTCTCATCCCTTCCCTCCGTATCTCGTCTCACGTGAAGCGTGAAACGTCATTCGTGAAGCGTCCGAATCCGAATCGAGGTGCGCTTCACATCTTTCCGCACACGCTTCACACTTCACGTCTTCTTCTGTCGCTTCACGTCTCGCGTCCTTCCCCCGCGCTTCACGTTTCACGAGGTGCGATTCACGTCCTTAGAGCTTCTTGACCAAGTTTCGCAGCATCCTCGTTTCATGATCGAGCTTCTCAATGATGAGATCCCGGATATCCTGTTGGACAAATCCAAGGTCCGACGATATCTCCACCTGCGTTTCCAGTTCGGCACAGGAACCCAATGCAATGAAAAGAAATTGCCGATATTCCTTGTTGTGAAACCGATTGAACCCTTCCGCCACATTCGATGGAATCGAAACCGATGCTCTTCGCATTTGCGCGGCTAAGCCGTACGCCTCGACCCTGGGGTATGCCGCGGTCGCTCGATAGACGTCCAGCACGATCTCTTTCCCCATTTTCCATACATCCAAATCTCGAAAGTGTCGAATCTTCATGGGCGCCCTCCTGTGCCGCAAAACCTATCATGCTATGCGGCATCTGAGGAACACCTGGTCAATTCGTGAAGCGTGACACGTCATGCGTGAAGCGTCCGAATCCGAAACGAGATACGCTTCACGTCCTTTCCCCGCGTTTCACGCTTCACCTCTTCGTCTCCCCCCCCCGCTTCACGCTTCACGAGGGACGCTTCACATCCTTCCCCCCGCGCTTCACGACCAACGCTTCACGTCTTCAGTGCCCTGTCGCCGCTGAGGACGGCTCGGCCTCCTGGCGGTGCCCGCCGGGGCGGTAGTCTTCGGGATCTTCCGCTTCGGCCGCGGCGCCTTTCTTCTCTTGAAGATAGTCCGTCATGAAGACGGTTTCGAGATGGGCCGCGAAATTGTCGAGTTCCATCGTCAGCGTTTTCGTCTTAGTCACGAGAAAGTTGTAGCAAAAGAGGGAGGGGATCGCGACCATCAGGCCGGCGACGGTCGCGATGAGCGCCGACGCGACGCCCGGCGCCATGGTCGCGAGGG
>CAZXNN010000040.1:0-14602 GCA_964641915.1 uncultured Nitrospira sp.
ACTCATGATCCCGATCAGGCCAGGCCGAGTTTTCTGAGCGCGGTAAACCAGACGACATCGAGAGGCAGCCAGAGGTAGTGCGCCGTCACAGCCGCGACCACCGCCGCCCCGGCTCCCGCCCACCGCCAGTAGCGGCGGCGGCGAATTACGTCCAGAACCTCCTCTTCCATCGGGAGATACCGTATGACCGCCAGCGGGGCCATCCCGGCTGCGAGACTCAATTGATGGGGGGTGCGGATCGTCTCGTCCAACTGTTCGGCCGCCGTCCCGGCTCCGAGCCCTCCGGCCACGGCGAGCAGCCCTGCGAGAATCAAGATGACCGGCCGGTTCGGGCGCTCTGTCCGTTCAGGAAGATCGGCCGGATCGATCAGAGAGAATCGTTCTCCCTTCCGCTGGATTTCAAGGCCTTCCGAAACCTGGGCCTCCATCAGGCGAGAGCGGATTTCCTGATACTTGTGCGCCGTGCCCTCTCGATCGCGCATCAAGTCCAGATATTCCGGTTCAACCTCCGGCAGGCGTTCGACCCGACTGGCCATCTCTTCCGCCCGCTTCTTCAAGGACACCTTGGACTTTTGAAGCGCCTGCAGCGAGGCCGAGGTAGACGCCAGCTGCGATTGAATGTTGATATAGGCCGGATTCTCTGGTTTGAACAAGGCCGCCCTGGGCGGACGCTTGGCCATCTCCGCCAGGTCTCGCTCCAACCCCGCCACGGCCTGCCGCACACGGGCCACGTCCGGATGATCAGGTCCATAGCGCTCCAGCAGCGTCGCCAGCCGGGACCGTTCTCCTTCCAACCGCTTCGGGACATCATCTCCAGGCGCGTCGCCCCCCGTTTCCCGCTCCAGTGCCGCCAGCTCCTGTTTCATCTTGATGATGTCCGGGTGGTCTTCGGACAGATACCCGCTGGCGCTGGCATATTGCGCGCGCAACGCTTTCAGCCGCTCCCCCGAATCGAAGATCCGCTCGCCGCTGGCGGCGATCATGGGAGTGTTGGGTTTCAGCGTCGCCAGCTCGCCTTCGAGAAACCGCTTGCGCTCTTCAAGACTCCGGATATCGCGATCGGCATCGATCAACTCCCGGTCGGCCTGATTCAACAGCTGCATGTTGAGCTGCGTCAGCTCCGGCAATGCGCCGTCGGCCTTCTGTTTGACCGCCGCGATCTTAATCTCGAGCGCCTCGATGTGACGCGCAAGATTCTCGGCTTCCTGTTTCAGAAACGCCGTCGTCTGCTGCGCGTGACGCTCCCGCGTCTTCAAATTTTCCCCGAGAAACAAATCGGTCAGTTCGTTCGTCACCTTCTGCGCAAGAGCGGGGGATTCGCCGTCGTAGGCCAGCGTAAACGCGATCGTCGCCTGTGTTGGAGTCTGCGAGCGCTTATCGACGACTTTCACGTTGATGACTTCGATCTGGATATCTTTGACGAACTGCTGCAGAACCTCCTCGGTCGGGCTGCTCTTCCGGAGCCGCAGATACAACCCGTACTGTTCGACGATCCGCCACAGGCTGGCCCGGCTCATCACTTGCTGCTTGATCGTCTCGATCCGCTGATCGGCATAACTGGTAATCGTCGAACGAACGAGATCGGTGGGAATCTCCTGTTCCTCGATCAGGATCGTCGCCTTCGACCGGTACACCGGAGGCCACAGAAACGCCGTGGCCAGACCGGCGGCGGCGACCGCGAGCACAACCGCAATGATGACCGACCGGCGGCGGCCGATCATCTGGCGGAAATCCTTCAGGCCATGACCGGCTTCGACCGGCCGGTCCGCTCCCATCGAATGCGCAAGCGCCATAACGGTCTCTCCTTAACGCCCGACCGACAACTTGGGCGGATAGTACGTCAACATCATCGTCGTGGCGTGTCCGAACGCCCGCTGACCGACGCTCTCCACTTCCCGCAGATTATAGGTATAGGAGGCATGCACCGACCACCATTGGTCGAACTTCCAGGTCAACCCCGGCGTCACCGTGATATAGCGGTTTTCCGGAAACGTGAACGGAACCGCCTTCGTCGCAACGGAGGAGGCTAGGAACAGCTGCGCATTCAGCGAGGCAGTCAACCCCTCGGTCAGATCCTGCGACAGGCTGAGACCGACTCGTTCCGTTTTCAGAAGCAGGCCGAATCCGCTGGGGTTGATCTCACGGCCCACGACGGCTTCCGCAAACCCCGCATCCCATTGCTTCCTGAGACTGGCATTGGCGACCCACAGGGCCTGCGTATCGGTAAACCGCTCCGGTCCGAACGAGATGCTGGAGGACACCAGCTGCGGCCCGCCGGTCACGGCCGCCGAGAGCGTTTCCGTAAAGGCATGCGACCAGGAGACCTGCGCCCCGGCCATCTGAGAGCGCAATGCGCCGGCGTTGGCCACGCTGAAATTCGTATAGGTCCCGTTCAGCTGCATGCTATCGTTCTCCGTCGGCCGATAGGCGAGTCCGGCAGACCCGGCTTGCACCTCGTAATCCACCAGTCCCAATCGTGCGCCGTCCTCGTACGTGACCTTGGTATATTGGTAAGAACCCTGAACGGACAGCCGCTCCGTGACGGCGTGCGACCAGGACGGCGCTAAATTCCATGAATTGCGCTGTGTGAAGCGAAGCACGACGCCGGTTTGCAATAGTTCCCCTTGCAACGTATTGTCTCTCGTAAATCCGCCGTTAAAGCCGAACGTTTCCCGGGCCAGCCCGTACTTCACGGAGAGCGGGAAATACAGATTCAGCAGGTCCTGATTGCGGCCCCCATAATAGCGCACCACATCGGCCGCCGCTTTCCCGCTGACCTCCAGGTTTTCCGTGGACCCGGAGAATTTGACGCCGGGCGAGACCCAATGCCCGTAGACCGGCTTCTGCGCATCGGTTGCCAGCAGCAGGTTGCTGTTGTAAACCCCTCGCACCCCCAACGACGGTTCGGCCGACCATTCCGCCGCATGTCCGTTCAGAACCGCTCCGCCCATGCAGAGACTGCTTCCCGCCACTGCCGCAGTCACGAGCCATCGCCACATCATAGATTTACATCGTTGCGATGGAGGGTGATCCCTCAAGGCACCATGACCACATCACCGCGCTGCAACAGCGCATTGCGCTCCAAGTTCTTCCCCCGCTTAAGGTCTCCATAGGGCACGGGAATCACCTGCTGCTCGCCGTTGACGCGCCGGATGATGCGAATATCGTTCTCCGACGCAAAGGGCGTCAGGCCGCCGGCAAGACTCAGCGCCTGCAGGACATCCGTCGTGTGGCCGATCATGAACTCGCCGGGCTTGTTGACCCGGCCCAGCACATACACGCGATAGCTCAACACTTTCGTGGCCGCGACCGAGACATTCGGGTTGGGGATATATTTCGTCAACCGCTTGGCGATCTCCGCGCGCACCTCTTCGACCGTCCGCCCCGCCGCCTGCACTTCGCCCACGAGGGGAAAGGACAGGAAGCCGTCAGGCCTGACGACGACTTCTTTCGTCAGGTGTTCGTCTTTCCAAACGGCGATCATCAGCATGTCTTCCGCTCCCAGAAGATATTCCCCGCCGGATCCGGCGGGGGATGCCGCGCCCGGCTTCGCCGATGACTCGAAAAACCCGCATCCGCCGAGCCAGAGCAACAGTCCGCCGAGCAACATCCGGGACAGCGCGCGCATGACGAAAAAGAACGGCATCTTCTTATCCATCGATCTTCGCCAGCATCGCCTTCGCTTCCTCAATCCAGGGAAATGCCTGAGTCGATTGCAACGCTTGCGTCAAATGCGCGCGCGCATCTGCACGAGCGCCCGTCTGCGCATAAATGACTCCCAAGTGATAGTTCAGCACCGGATGATCCGGGGCCTTCGATTGGGCTTGCTTGACCAGCCGCAATGCGTCCTGATGGTGCCCAAGCTTCAAGTGCGTCCACCCGAGGGTATCCAGGAAGAAAGGATTCGGGGCCTGTGTTTCGAAATCGCGGCTCAAGGACAGCGCCCGCTGCAAGCTCTCCGGGTCGCCTTTCTCGGTCAGCAGAGAAGCCAGATTGTTCGATGCCAGCAGCGACTTCGGATGACTCTTGAGAATGGCTTCGTACTGGGCGGCCGCCTCGCCGACCCGCGCCCGTCCTTCCAAACTAGTCGCCAGCATCAGGCGGAGTTGCTCGTTCTCCGGAATCTGGGTCAGCGCCTGGCCGAGAACGGCATCGCCGGCATCGGCCTGCTGCTTGACGTAGTAGTCCCTAGCCAGATGCATCCAGGGGGTGACCCACTTCGGGTTTAGCCTGGTGGCAGCTTCGAAATGCGGCTTCGCCGACGCCGCATCCCCGCTCGTCAACAACATCTCTCCCAAGAAGCCTTCAGCAAAGGGATGAGTCGGCTGTTCGGCGACCAGCGTTTCGAGAGTCCGCTGGATCTGCTGGGTCTGGCCCCGCCGCACCCCGAGCTGGATGAGCGCGAGCAGCGGCTCCGCGGCCTGCGGCGCCCGCTCGATCGCCCGGCGGTATGCGGCGTCGGCCTGATCCCATTGCTGCTGCGCAGCCGCAAGGTGTCCTTCCGCCAGATCCGCATTGATGCGGTCCGCCCCGGCCGTCCGCAATCTGGACAACGTGTCCTGCGTGCCGTTCCACTCCTTCTCCTGCATCTGAAGCTGGAACAACAGGCCCAAGAACGCGACATTGCCCGGCTCTTTGGCGAGCAGCGGATCCAGGCGGCGGCGCGCCTCTTTCACGCGCCCTCCGGCCGCATCAAGCCCGACCAGCAACACCTGCGCATCGGTGAGCGAAGGCGCCAATGCGGCGGCCTTCTCCAGGCTTTCACGCGCCAGCACCACATCGCCGTTCAACAGATGCGCCCGCCCCAGCAACCGATGGACATCCGCGGCTTCGGCCGAATCCTTCAAGACGGACCGAAAATCCTGAGCTGCCGCCTTCCCGTTCCCGCGCTGGAGGTAGATCTTCCCGCGCAGCAATAACGCGTCCGAAGAGAGGGGATTGTCTTTAAGAATGACCTGGAGCGCCTGCTCCGCTTTGTCGGTTCGTCCGGCGGCCCAGTCCAGGCCCGCCAGCCTCACCTGCGCCTCCAGCCCCTCAGGACCTCCTGCGAACGCGGTGCGAACCTCCTCATACACCGCCTGCGCCTTCGCCGGCTGCTGCTGGCGTTCGTAGAGCGTTCCCAGAGCGAACTGGATTTTTGCGGCGCGCGGCAAGTCTTCTTGGGCCTTTCGAAGGAACGTTTCAGCCTCGGACAGCCCCCGCCGCTCGGCCAGATACTCCCCCATGGCCAGACGCCTGGTGTCGCTGTCCGGATCCAGCTTGATGGCCTCGAGCATGACGGCTTCAGCCTTGTCGTATTGTTGTTGCCGATCGAACAGCGCGGCTCGGCGGATGCGGTGATCGAGGACGGTGGGTTCAAGTGCGATCAGCCGCTGAAAGGCACCGTCGGCTTCCGCCGGCCGGCCGTCCCGGATGTAGGTCATGGCCAGCGCGTCGAGCAGTTCGACGCTGTCGGGGTGCGCATCCAGCGCTTGCAGGATCACCGTGACCGCGTCCGCCGATCGAGTCCGGGCGGCATACAGGGACGCCAGCAAGAGGGCCGGGTCCACTTCCTTCTGCGCCTCGTTGTGAAGCCCCTCCGCCTGCGCCAGCGCGTCATCGATCTTTCCCCCCACGGCCAGCGCGGCGATCTTGAGCGACCGGGCTCCTACATGGTCCGGGTGCAAAGCGAGCACCCGGTCCGCTGCCTGATCCACCCGCTCGATCGCACGAGCTTCGAGATAGTACTTTCCGAGCTTCAGCCAGGCCCGGTCATGTTCGGGATTCAACTCCACCACCTGCTGGTATCCTGTCACGGCGTTGCGCCAGTTTTTTTCTTTTTCCTCGACCTGCGCGTAGAGATAGTAGGCCTCGGCATCCTTGGGGTCGATCTTAAGGACATTCCGGAGGGCCACCCGGGCCTTGGAATAATTCCCTTCCTGAAAGTATTCCTGCGCGCGCAGGCGGTATTTCGCCTTGCGTTCTTCCGGACCGCCGCAGCCCAGCAGACTGACCGCCACAACCGCTGCCATCGCGCCCATCCAATATCGATTCATGACCGATCCCTCCTCATCTCTCCATGCTCGTCATGCCCACCACACCCGAACCGCCAGCCCGGCCAACATGCCGGCCGTCAACCATCCCAACCGGGCCACCACGGCCTGGTGCATCTGGAGCAGGAGCTCAAACGCAAAGAACAACACGATCAGCGTCGCCGTCACTACACTCAAGTGGACCGCCCCGACCCTCAGATCCGAAAGAAACGGCATGACTACCGCCAGGAAGACGATCAGATAATCCAGCGGCGTCGTCTGGAATCGCGCCTCGCCCATCCCTCGAATGGTGAGGACGACGAGCACGGCCATCACTCCTGCCCCCAGAATCATTGGCGACAGCCAGTCGGCCGGCGACAGGGCGGCCGACGCCTGCGCGTAATACACCGCGCAGGTGCCACCGATATACAGGCCGGCCCGCACGGCGAGCGCCCTGGCGCGCGCGATCAGCAGACTACCCAGCACCGCAGCGCCCAGTCCGGCAGCGATGACGCCGACTTCCGCAGGAATGGTTCCCGCGGTCGCCAAACAGGCGAGGAGATAGACCGGCACGAGCAGCGTGAGCGCGCGCAGCGGCCAGGTGTAGAAAGTGGCGGGGGCAACTCCGAACGCAGCCGACTCCACGGGCGAAATGGCCGCAGACTGTGGCGCAGCCGGCAGCCGGGACGACCGGACGAAGACCGACAGTACCGACAGGGCAAACACTCCATAGATCCCCAGCAAAACCGTATCGCTCTGCCAGCGCAGCAGATAGGCACATGAGACCGACAATCCCTGGGCCAGATAGATGACCGTCACGGCCTGCCGGTGCGACAATCCCGTCGCCAAGAGTTTGTGATGCAGATGGTTGCGGTCGCCCACGAAAGGCGAGCGCCCCTGCCGAATGCGCTGGCCCATCACCCCGACGGTATCGAGAAGCGGAATGCCCCAGAGAAACAGCACGAGCAGCGGACTGTAGGGGGTGCGGGCCGGATCGATCAATACGATCGCGGCCACGGCGAGGTAGTGCCCGAGAAACTGGCTGCCGGCATCGCCCATGAACACGCGGGCCGGATAGGTGTTGAACCGGAGAAATCCCAGGAGGCTGCCCAGCACCGATACCATCAGCAGAACCAGCATCTGGTCGCCGGCCTGATAGGCCAGCGAGGCGATCCCGGCGAAACTGATCAGGGACAATCCGCCGGCCAGCCCGTCGAGCCCGTCGGCGAGATTTACGGCGTTCGTCATGCCGACGATGACGATCATGGTGAGCGCCGCCGCGGCCCAGAACGGGAGCGCCTGATCGTCGGCGAACGGCATCGCGGTCACCCGTACCCCGGCATACAGCACGACGATCGCCGCCGCCAGAATCTGTCCGGCGAATTTCATCCGGTGGTCGAGCCCCACCCGGTCGTCCCACATGCCGAACAGCAGAATCACCACACCCCCCAGGAGACTGGCCAGTATCATCCGGTCCTGAGGCGCCCAGAGCAGCACCGCCGCAATCGTCCCGGCAGCAAACGCAATCCCGCCGACTTTGGCGATCGGCTCCGCATGCATCCGGCGGTCGCGCGGCACATCGATGAACTGAAAGCGCCCGGCCGAGGCCGTCAGAGCGGGGATCAGCGCCATGCAGACCAGCAGCGAGCCGATAAAGCTGAAGAACACGGCGGTCGACATCACCACTGACCCACATCCCCCTTCTTCAATCGGGCACATAGGCGGGCAATAGAGGCTGGACGGACGCCGCCATCTGCATGACCCGCTGATCCGCCGCCTGCTCCGATTCGCCCGGCTGCACCGCGGCCACCAACCGGATCAAGGCTCCATCCGTCCGTTTCATCGTCATCGCATCCACGAGCAGAAAGAATTTCACCAGATACTCGCTCGTCACCACCCGGTGGCGCTGCTTGAACCAGTAGAGCACCACTTGCTTCTGCTCGCCCTTCTGAATCATGACCCGGTTCGCTCGAAATCCGCTCCCTGCCACATCGTGACCGGGCACGACCACTTCATCGAGCGATGTGATCTCCCAGCCACCGCCGGGGATACAGGTCTTCGGAGAATGAGTGGCACGCCCCTTTTCCTGAGAACGATAGTACGCCGCGTACACATTGACCAGTCCATCGGGGCCTTGATAGTTGGCCAGCAGATAGTCGTCGAAGCGCAACACATCCACATACTGCCGTTCCATCGCCATCGGTTCACCCTGTCGGCCGGCCACTTGCATGGGGAACTCGGCAAAAGCCTGGCGGGGAGGAGGCTCGTTGTCGCGCCCGGCGGCATGAAAGAAGGGCATTGACGCCGTCACTGCCAACATTCCGATGCAGGCGAGAGCGGGGCCGCTCACGACCACTGAGCCACTGCCGAACGACTCCGCGCCCGTCCGCGCCGCGCTGCGATCGGCGACAGCCGAAGAGTCGGCGCCGATCTTCCCCAGCAGCCACATTTCCGCGCTGAGGATCGCCAGACTGAGGACGAAGAGAAACCAGCCCTCGAACGCGTGCATAAACCCTTCGGCGGCCCCCTTGCCGAATCGATCGACGAGCACTCCGATCAACCCGATCCGGAGGCCGTTGAGCAGCACCGCTAAGGGGATCGCAGAAGCCACCAGCACCACCCGCTTCCACAGGCGGGTTTGGAACAGATAGGCGCTCAGCAACGTCAGGGCGATCAGCGGAATCAGATAGCGCAAGCCGCTGCAGGCTTCGACCACTTGCAACTGGATCGGACCGAGGTCGATGACATTGCCTTCCCGGAATGCGGTCACCCCGATCAACTGCAAACATCCGACGCCGAGCGCCGACGACATCAGCTGCAGTGAGGAGGACAGACTTTGCTGCAACATTTGCGGCGGAGGAATCATGGTCAGGAGATACCCGATGGGAAACGCCATCCGCCAGGTTGCCTGCGGCCCGGCGATCGCGAGGGCCAATCCGACAAGCACCAGCCACAGGGACAACTGCTGAAGAAAATAGATAGTAGCGAGTTCACCGACGACATAGAACGCGAGTCCGAGCAAGGCCGGGACCAGGCCCCACCAGGACGGCGCCATGCCCGCCGCCGCAATCCGTTCGCGCTGCCACCAGAGCAGTCCCGCCGAGATGACCGGCACAAACACACCGTGGCTGTAATTGTCGTCTTCCAGCCACTGCGTGACCAAGTACGTCAAGCTCTCGGCATAGGCGATGCCGATCAGAACGACGACAGCCAAGGCCGCCCCCCAGAGCATGACCGGCCGGCGGCGAAGAAGTCCGGCCTCGCCGACTTCGGGTAAGACTATTCCACTAGTCGGCATCGACGGCACTCCGGAGAATTCCATTTCGTGCTGCTGTCCCATCGCTCTTCAAGAAAACTCTCTCCAGCCGGCCAGTTCCAGCGCAACCAGTCCGACGAACTGCGTCCCTTCGATCAATACACGTCTCCAGAGCCGGCGCGGCTCGCAGGCAAACCGCCACAGCCACTCGAACCCCATGTCGCCGACCCAACCGGGCGCGCGCTGCACCGTTCCCGCGAGAAACTTGAATGCGGCGCCGACGCCGAGCACCAGCGGCACATTCAACCGGTGGCGATGGGTGTAAATCCACTGCTCTTGCTTGGGAAGCCCGAGCCCGACCCACAACACATCCGGCTTCGCCTCGTTGATGCGCCGGATGACGGCTTCGTCTTCCTCTTCCGTCAACGGACGAAACGGCGGGGAGTAGGCTCCGGCCACGGTCAACCCCGGGTACTGCCGCGTCACATTGCCCGTCAGACGTTCAAGGGTGTGCTCCGTATCGCCGTAAAAATAATGCCGGAATCCCAGTCCCTGGGTGCCGAAAAAAAAGGCCTTCATCAGATCGGTGCCGGCGACGCGAGACCGCACGGCGCCGCCCTTCCATTGCGCGACTTTCACCAGGGAGATGCCGTCAGGAACGGTCAGGTCTGCTTGCCGGACCATGCGCCGGAAGTCGGCCCGGTTGTGCGCCTCGACCACCGCATGCATGTCGGCCACGACGACCCAATGAGGACGGAAACGCTCGTGCGTAATCCAATGCGTCATCACCTCCACGACGTCGGGAATCTGAATCATATGGACGGGAAGCCCGAGAATCGGCACTTGGCAGAATCGACTCGCTTGCTCCTGCTCAACCGTCGCTGACGCCATCGCAGACCTCCTTGTGATACGCACGACGCCGGATCCATGGGAAGCCAAGTCTAGCGAGTCCGCCCGATCGACAGGCCACGCCAAGCTCAAGTTTGCGTTAACGAATCGTTACACTGCGAAGGGACTACGCACATGAATCGGGGCCGCGCACAGCTCCTCACCGCCAAAAGGGGGGGAGGCGAAAACTAACCAGGCCGGGAGGCGCTGAGGGAGGGACGGCGGTCCGGCGAGGCATCGGCGAGAACCTCTTGAAACGTTTGGACCGTTCGCTCGATATGCCGATCCTTGTGTTTCGGCAACCGCCTAGAGGCGATGCAGCCTGTTGCGCAAGCCCAACAGTCCCATCAGGCCGCTGCCGAAGAACAACAGCGCGCCGGGAAGCGGCACGGGCTGAGCAGAGCCGTGAAGAGAAAAATAGCCGGACTGCAAATGCGGAATATCGTATCCCGTAAAGGACTTGGTCCAAGACAGCGCGGTATCGTACGTGGAGTGGATGTATCCTATCGAGATGGCGTCCCCCCCGATGTTCAGCGACGAATTAATGAATGGCCCCGTCACTTGAGCAAAAAGTGATGTGAGGTCGACGGTTATCCCATACTGGCCTATCGAGCCGGTCGGCACCGGCGCTCCGCCCGGAACGCCGGGAAACGCCTGGCTGCTGGTAAAAATCGAAAACGTATGGCCCGCAAGACTTACGGGCGGCAAAATATTCGGCAACGGCTGGTACTGCCCCATAACAATCTGCCCGTTCTGCGTGAAGGCGCCGGACACCGTCCCCAACTGGCCGAAGTCCAGAGTGACCTCTCCTCCGGTGATATTAAACTGCGTGACTGGCAGCGGCAGCGCCTGCGCGGGCACCGCACCGATCCAGAGTACGATCCCCATTGCCAGCGCCGTCAAGCACCCTGTGATTTGTCGCTGACGCTTGGCCGTCATGATCTCTGCTCCCCTCTGCCGGACCGATACCCGGCACTTTCTAAATGAATCCACGCGTCGAGAGGGAAGCCCGAGAATCGGCACTTGGCAGAATCGACTCGCTTGCTCCTGCTCAACCGTCGCTGACGCCATCGCAGACCTCCTTGTGATACGCACGACGCCGGATCCATGGGAAGCCAAGTCTAGCGAGTCCGCCCGATCGACAGGCCACGCCAAGCTCAAGTTTGCGTTAACGAATCGTTACACTGCGAAGGGACTACGCACATGAATCGGGGCCGCGCACAGCTCCTCACCGCCAAAAGGGGGGGAGGCGAAAACTAACCAGGCCGGGAGGCGCTGAGGGAGGGACGGCGGTCCGGCGAGGCATCGGCGAGAACCTCTTGAAACGTTTGAGTCATTCGTTCGATATGCCGTTCCTTGCTGAAGTGCAACGCGCAACGGCGGCGGGCATTGGCGCCGAACTGCCGCTGGTCCTCGGCATGGTCCAGCAGCGCGCAGATACGGAGAGCCAGATCGTAGGGGTCGTTCGTATAGGCCTCGACGCCGCATTCCCCGTTGACGACCGTTTCCCTGAGACAGCCTTGATTCGTATACACAATGGGCAGGCCGGCAGCCATCGCTTCCAGCACCACCATCGGCTGGCCTTCCTGCTGGATTCCCGGAAAGACAAAGATGTCGGAGGACTGCAGCACCGCGTCCTTCGACGGCCCGGTCACCTCTCCGACAAACGTGATGTACGGCTCCAGGCGGTGCTGGCCGATGTACCATTCCGCGGTTTCCCGATGGAGCGAATGCGACCAGCTTCCGGCGAAGATGAAGGCCACGTCACGGCGATGCCGGAGGACGGTTGGAATCGCCGCCAGGAGAATCAGCGTGCCTTTCATGCGGTTCAACGTA
Source organism: uncultured Nitrospira sp. (assembly GCA_964641915.1). Taxonomy (GTDB): domain Bacteria; phylum Nitrospirota; class Nitrospiria; order Nitrospirales; family Nitrospiraceae; genus Nitrospira_D. The sequence goes on from CAZXNN010000040.1 coordinate 11,992, forward strand.
TTGAGATGCAGAATGCGCCAGGGCCTGGTGCCGTTCGGCGGATCCCGCCTCGGTTCATCGCACGACAGCTCGACCCCGTTCGGCACGACAACGATCCGCTCGTCCGGAATGAGGCCCGCAAACATCCCGCGGAACGTCTCCCCCAGCACGATCATCTTGGCGACGGTACCCAACACCGCGCGGGCATAGAGGCGGATCGGGGCCCAACTGGATTCGTACCAGGCGCGCAAGGCCCCGCCATGCAGATGGGCCACGATCTTGGCCCCCGTCAGCACCGCCGGCCAGATGAGCAGACTGTCCCGGATAAAACCCAGCGTGGTTTGCGAGAGCACGAGATAGACGGCGTGCGGGCGCCTGGTCAGCAGGAGCCGCCAGAGACGGAACCATTGGCGCACAAACAGCACGACATCGTGCCAGTCCGGATTGTTGACATGCCCGATGCCCCGCCGGTCGGCCAGGTCCAGATGGCTCACATCGAACGACTCCGTCAGTTTCGAGTCGAGCAACGTCCGGATCGCCACCGCCACCCCGTGATAGGGCGGCGGAGTCGGGCCGATGATCAGCAGTTTGGGACGGAGCGCCATCTCAGAGGATTTCCTTTCCTGCCCGCTGCGCGAGCTGCGGTCCTGTGCACGCGCCGGGGGAGCCGGACAACAGCGACCGCAAAAACCGTCCCATCGTTTCGGCGGAAGGGCCGATGTCCGTCGATCGAACCATCCGGTAGGCCGCGCGCCCCATCTCGACCCGCTCGCGATCGGACAGCGCCAGCGCCCTCAGGATCGCCTGGGCCCCCGCGTCGAGATGCCGCGGATCGAATCGGAAACCCGTCACTCCCTCCTCCACTAAATCGTGCGTCGCGGCGGCATGAACGGAGGCCACCACCGGCAGCTCCGCCGCCATGGCCTCGCTGAGCACCGCACCGAAGGTATCCGAGAAGGTGGGAAAGACGAATACATCGGCCGTCGCGAAGTACCGGGGCAACTCTGCCGGAGCGACATGGCCGACGAAATGAACCCGATTCCATCCCCGTTGACGACACAGCAATTCGTACGTCCCGCGATCCGGTCCGTCCCCCACCAGCAGCAACGAGGCATCGGGACGAACGCGCCGTACCGCCTCATACATGGACAGCAACGCGCCCGTGCCCTTCGCGTCCGTCAGCCGGCCGACGGAAAGCAGAATCGGGCCTGGATTCCGGCGGCCGTCACCGGCGGCCGTCTCGCCTTCGCGTAGGGCACACACGGCCCGATGCATGCGTTCGATCTCGATCGGCATCGGAGCCGTCAGAATCGGGCGATGTCCAGCCCCGAAATGGAGAAAGGCGTCACGCGCTTCATTGGACGAGGCAATGCAAGCGGCTGCGCCGCCGACGGTCAGCCGGCGCAGAGACCGGCGGATGAAGGACGATTGCGCGCCGTCGCGCAGCGTGAATTCCCCCCACTGCACATACCGCTTTCTGAACAGTTTGCAAAAGGCAAACGCTGCCAGATGCGCGGGCGCAAACCCGCCGCTCAAGACGATATCCGGATTGAACCGGCGCAAACGCCGCACGACCCCGTAGTTGAGATGCAGCGACACCTCGGCGCCCTTGGGCCGGACATGGAATCCCGGCAACACCTCAGCCCTGAAGGGCAACTCGCCGAATACCCATTGCCGGTTCTCCTCCCGCTCCGCCATCAAGAGCACGGTCAGCTGCCCGCACTCTTTCGCCAGCGCCTCGAAGAGCGGCACCCGATAGGGCGTCAGGATGTTCGTGACCACAGCGACCTTCATTCCAGTTGCTCCACGACCCAGCCGTTCCGCCGCAGATCCGCCTGCAGAGACTCCCGCACGTAGATGGGATCTTCACGGCTCAATCCGGCATGAGCCAGAAACGCCCGGTCCTTCATCTCGCAGCGGTACGGCCCGCGGAAACCGGCGGCAGTGAGCCAATTATGGATCGCCTTGTCGCCGACAGATCGTTGCGCCGACAACCCGTTGCATTCGATCAGCAGGAGTTCCACCTGACGCAGGAACGGCCCGAATCCCGTGAGCACCTCGAACTCAAAGCCTTCGACGTCCACCTTCACGTATTGCGGAAACAGCCCGTGCTCCCGGCATACCGTCTCCGCGCGCCGGCAGGCCACCTCCACGGTGCGGCCGTCGTCCGCGGCCACCGAATGATTCACGGAGCTTCCGGCCCGATCGGTCAACCGGATCACTCCGTCTTCCTGCCCGACCGCGACCGGGCAGACAGTCACGTTCCCCCGTCGATTCAACCGGATGTTATCCGACAAGAGCCGCGCAGTGACCGGATGCGGTTCGAAGGCAAACACACGGGCCCGCTCCTGCTCCGACGCCACTAGCGCATACGACCCGATGTTCGCCCCGATGTCGAAGAACGTGCCGCCCTCGCGCAGCAGCCATTGCAGCAGCCGCATATTGTTGTAGTCGTATAAGCCCTGGCTGTTGATCAAAGCCGATACCGCGCAATTCCGGTGCGACGCCAGGATGCGCGAGCCCGCGAACGGCAGCTCGACGGGAAACCGGTTGAACGCCTTTCGAAGCTGCCACTGCGCGTGCCGCACAAGCCCGGATGGCGTCGAGACGTAGGGGTTCTCCACAATCTGCT
>CAZXNN010000041.1:0-14594 GCA_964641915.1 uncultured Nitrospira sp.
GGCCAGGTCCGAGATCGGTGAACGGTTTTCCAGACTTGGCCACCCCTCACCCGTCGATTGATCAGTGGCCAGCCATTGGACCTGGCGATCCGTTGCCACAAGGGATTGCTCCGCACAGAGGGTCTGGATGCCGGCCGTCGTCAGGACGAGTGAGGCTTGCGCATCATCCAGGATCGCCTGCAGGCGAGAGAGGCTGTGCTTGCGTCTGATGGGATCCGGCGCGGGGGCCGGAACGGGAACGAGGCCCGCTTCGATACAAGCCCAGAAGGCCACCACCACTTCAAGCCCAGGGGGATAAATGAGGAGGGCGCGAGTACCCGGTTCAACGCGCGCCCCCAGTGCCATTGCAAGCACATTCACTTCACCTGCAAGCTCAGCCCACGTAAGTTCACGGTCGATCGCAACAGTATCTTTGAGATAGACATAGGCCAGCCCGCCGCCGGCCTGCTCACAGCGGTAGGCAAATAATTCGGCAAGGGTGCGGACAGAAATAGGTACTGATTCGCTCATGCAGGCAAATGAAACAGCAGGATACAATGAATCCAAACAACTCGATATTCGATAGATCCTATGCCGATGCAGAAGGAATTTCTACCGCTACGGAAGGATAATACGGGCCACTGCATTCCAGAAGAGATTTCCTGTTCTGCGCACAAAACAGGCCCATGAGACTTCACCCAACATCATGATTCAGTGAGATAATTCATCTTACTCGAGGTGCGCAATATGACGGGATTCATTTTCCGATGCATTTATGGTTTGATCGCCCCGCCTACTGAGAGAAAACTCATTGAAATATCACGCCTCTCACTGTAAGCTCCCTCTATAGCTTGATCGTTCAGGGGCGCGCGCCTTTCGGTGCCTCCCAATTCAGCAAGTTGCCAGGAGAGGTGCCAGAGTGGCCGAATGGACTCGCCTCGAAAGCGGGCGTCCTCGCAAGGGGACCGTGGGTTCAAATCCCACCCTCTCCGCCATCCCACGCGGCTCGACTCGAAGCCCTTCGGATTCTCCGTGGCGACGGGAGAAACTTTCCGGCATCTCACCATCCCTTCGCCTTCTCCCCTAAGACCCGCCGCAGCTCGACCATCGCGAGCGTGTCGCGCTTGCAATAAGCCAACAGCGCTTCCTGAATCTTTGCCCGCTCGATCCAGTCGGTCTCGACGAAGACCATCTTGTAGTATTCAGACGCCGCCTGGCCGCCTTCTCTAATGATGAGATCGTCATACCGCAACGAAGGCACCAGCGCCGGCAGGACTTCTTTGAGGGAATAAGACCCGCCGAACTCGGGATGATAATAATGATCTTTGACAATCGGGTGCAGATCCCAAATCCGCCTCACCAGCGCCTTCAAGGCTGTTCTGAGTTCGGGCAGAAACTCCGCCAGTTGTTCGATCACAGATTTTTCATACGGGGAATAGACACAGATACTCCCCTTGCTTCCCAGGGAGTCCAGGAGGGATTCGGCCAATGATTTGCGGGGATCGGTCCCTTCTGTGTGCAAAAACTCGTGATGCACCAGCTCGCCTGAGTCCTGCTCGATGTGATTCGACCATTGCACGGGAAGCGCCTGGTAAGGGCGGGTCCCGGGAAAGCGAGGCACCGCTAGCATGACAGTTTCAAAATCCATATGATGAACGGGAAACCGCACAGCCTTGAGTGCGGCCTCCAGCTTCTCGGACACCCACTCCACGTTCTCTTTGACCTTCCGCTGAACGACCGACAGTTTTGTGCCATCGGGAATCTCATCGATGGTCTCCACACCCTGTTCAGCTAGTTGGCCGGCGATCTGCTTGGCGCCGGGCAGGTGAAAGATCCACCGTGCAGGCTTCTGACTGGTGCAATGGGCCCAGAAAGGACATTCGTAGGGGGTGAAACAATGTCGATCCGGATCGATCACGGGAGCGGCCGGTGAAAGCAACATGGTCTTCATCGCGGCTATCCGGTCCGGCACACTCACTTGCCGCTCCAAGACAATAGTGGAGAGTTCATCGATCGCGAACAGCTCATTCAACTCGACTTCGCCGCCGGCATAGGTATAGGCGGTATTGATGCGCATGAGATGACAGCTGACGATACTCAGACCTGCCCCCACGAGCACGTGGCGCTGCAGTGCCAGATCGTCTAGATGCACATCCTTCACTTTGGTGGAAGATTTCACCTCGATGAGCCGCCACCCAATCTGGGTTCCGTCCTCTGCGCGCACCCGTTCCAGAATATCCACACGAACGAGCACACCATCGGCCATGATCGCCGCTTCATAAATCGACGGAACAGACTCATCCGCCATCAACGCTGTTGTTTGGGTAACCGCCGCCTCGGTTTGTCGATAGCCGGCCGTCACCAGACGCCCGCCGGGAAATCGGCGCCGTGCCAGCTCGCCGACTTCCGTGCCCATGTCGAGGATTGCCTGAGTCCCCGCATCAGGCGGCGTCGCAAGATAGGGCTGGTAGATATCCAGATACAGTCGCTTATGGCACTGAAGCCCAGAGATATATTTGGACTTCGACAGGCGGGGTGTTTTCTGCACGTCACCTTGCGGAAGGTCCGAGGATTTTTTCACCATACTCTGACCCTAACGGACGAAGGTGTATTTGTCTAGCGGGGCAGTGCCACGGTTCTGTACGATAGGCGCCTATGGCTTCCCGTGTGGCAGACATCCGAAAATCCGTGCTCACCCTGGCCCTGCCGGTCACTGTCAGCAGCCTCCTTCAACGAACCGAAGGCATCGTCGCGGTCTTTCTGGTAGGGGGACTCGGTGCGATTCCCATTGCAGCCGTCGGCTTGGGGCAACTCTTGGCATTCATGGCCACGACACTGGTCTCAGGCCTTTCGGTAGGCTCCAATGTGATCATTGCCCAGCTGTGGGGAGCCAAACGACATCGAGACGCCGGAGAAGCCGCCCGCCACTTTCTCGGGATTTCCATCGCAGTCTCACTCGCGCTGGCGACACTGGGAATGACGCTGAACCGGTTTGCGATGGAGGGACTGGGGGCTGAATCCGGCGTAATCGCGCTGGCGGTTCCCTACTCGACGATCATCTTTCTGGTGATTCCCTTCACCGTGCTGCTGCAGGTCCTATCCTCCATCCTCCAAGGCACCGGCGACACCCGCACGCCGATGTACGCCATGATCCTGGTGAATCTGCTGCACATCGGCATTGCCTACCCCCTGGTCTATGGGTACTGGGGCCTCCCCTCACTGGGTGTCAAAGGAGCGGCCATTGCCGTGGGAATCGCCGAAGCTATCGGGGTGGCTTTTCTCTGGTGGCGCAGCCGGCCTGTCTTGCGCTCGTCCACGCACCTCCGGCTGGATCTCATTCGAACCATGTGGCATGTCGGTGCGCCGGTCTCCGGCGAGCGGATCGTGCAACAGGCGGGCATCCTCATCTATACGAAGTTGGTGCTGCTCTATGGCACCGTCTCCTATGCGGCCCATCAAGTGGGTCTCTCGATCGAGTCGCTGTCGTTTTTACCCGGCTATGGCTTTGCCATTGCCGCCGCCACCATGGTCGGTCAGAGCATCGGCGCCGGCAAATATACGAGGGCGAAACTGGAAAACTGGGAAGCCAACCGCCTGGCCATCGTCATCATGGCCAGCATGGGCGTCGTATTTTTCTTCTTCCCCTATCTGCTCCTGCGCGCCTTCACCAGTGACGAAGCCGTGATCGAACTCGGCACGGTGTTCCTCAAAATCGTGGCTCTCCTTCAGATCCCGCTCGCACTCACGATGGTGATCGCCGGATCGCTGCGCGGAGCCGGAGATACCCGCTTCATCATGGGCGCGACCATGGTGGGCATGTGGGGCGTGCGCGTGCCGATGGCACTGATCGTCGCCCTTTGGCTCCACCTCTCGGTGTACTTCGTGTGGACGGCGATGATCGCAGACTGGACCATGCGGATGGGGCTACTGCTCTGGCGCTATCGATCAGAACGATGGAAAGCGATTCATGTGATCCGGAAAGCACACACAGTCTGATCTGATATTTTCGCCTTTTCTGCCCTACCTAATATGTGAGCTCATCTGCTGGCGGCCGGATACCCTGTCCCTACCATATCAATAGCCAAGATCAGCGGCGCGCTTTTCCCGATTGGCTGGAACGCTTCGTTGGGCGCAGCTCTTTTGAAATAAGCGGAAATTTTTCTGGATGCCTGACGGATTCAACAGCTACATCCAGGTCGAGGTCAGGCCAATAGAGGTGATGCGGCTGCAGCCACTCGACGTTCAGAATTTCCGATATCGATACATCTTTAAACCAGGGAAACTCTTTAAAGGAAACAAACAGCTCTTCATCGGCCAGCAGCAGCCAGAATCCATGCCTGGAGACGTTCGTGACCTCAGCGCCCGAAGTGCGCTTGCCAAGCATTGCGGATTTCATCATCATGCTCCTCGATAAGAATTTTCGCGGCCCGGATTTGCCGGGCGGACATACCGGAATTCTGCGCCAGTTCGACGATCGGTTCTAGCCAGAACTTTGCCTCACCTCGCTCACAATATACATGAACGTGCATTCGGGGTTCCTCACGGGAAAAGAAATAGAACCGGAACCCTCCTGCTCTGAAAATTGTCGGGCTCACATGATCCTCCCGCTATTCATATCCAATGTCTAACCGCTCAGAAATTTTCTTCATACACATAGTCCGCAGCTTGCAGCATCCCAGAAGTCTGAACTCATGTATCTCCCCCCAATGACATCATTCTTTCCTTGATCGTGCCCAGTTGCAGTAACGATGAGTTAGGCGGGCATTCTCGGGAATGGTCTTGCCGCCTGTCCAATATTGCTTAACATGGTCGATTGCCGAATCATCGATTTCTAAAATCTTTTGATCACAGATTGCGCACACGCTATTTGCCTTGAATAGGGACTCCTTTAATTGCACCGAGAAACAGCGAGGCTCTTTCCGTCCGACACCAACAACATCTTGAAGTGCAATTCGCCAAATATCAAAACGCTTAGTAACTGCTTGAAGCGAGCTGGTCGATAACTCAATAGCGTCAATAAAGTCCTGATTGTCCGTCATGAGGAAAATCAGGGCCTCCCTGATTGCATCAAGGTTCTGAAAGACCACGTTCTTGTCTTCGCGGGCGAATGTGTACATCAGAATGTCATAGAGAGATGCGTTGAACTTCTTCGGCTCCCAATGACCACCAGGGTCCTTCTCCGACCCCTTATAAAAACGCTTAAACGCGGTCTTGCCAAACATCGATCGAATAATATGACAGGCGTTTTTAAATGCTGCGCGTAACTGACGTTCCTCGTCTTGCGCAATTTCACGATACTTTCCCGCTTCCAAGTTGAGAAAATTTTTCATGGGTGGCTTATAGTTCAGATAGGTTGCATGATGGAAAGCTGCAAACCGCAGAACAAGCTCCATGTCCTTCATTCTTTTGTCCGGCTTCGACAAACCCAACAGGAACGTGAAATCCGCATCACGAGAAAGCTCTTTAAGCAAAACATTGAATCTACCCCGATAGATACAATTGCGCAGCTCTTGATCGTTCAGAGACACAGATCCAGTGTTAAGCCGCTCAAAGATCTCGAACTTCAACTCCTCATCGGATTCTTTCTTGAAAGTAATGGTTCGTACCTTGAAATATCGAATTACATCTTGGAGACTGTCGCTTAACGCACCGTATCTCTGTCCATTCAACTCACGAAACACCTTCAGACCATTCAATTTAAAATCTGTTCCGTCTGGGAATTTTCCGTCAATGAAAGAGAAGAATGAGGTAAGGCGTTGCTGCCCATCTATGACGTATTCTTTATTGTCTGACTGTTGTGAGATGTAGATAACCGGAATGGGAATACCGAGCAGAGCCGACTCAATCAGTCGGCTGGCTTTCGTTGAATCCCAAACGAATTGACGTTGAAAGTCCGGCTGAACGATGAGCTTATCTCGTTTATATTTCCCATGCAGCGACTCAATTTCAGGGTCGCCAAGTTCGGTGTATATCCTTCTCTTCTCGGATGGAGTCCCAATGGCATCGACTTCTTCCTCAAGTGGCGACTCAAACTCCAGTTCTTCGTCTTCACTCATAAGGCACTCCTCTTCCATCCTGAATAAACATTCACGTTTAGCCCACACCCTCCATCCCCGCTTCACCTGCAACCGCGGGAACGCTATCGATCGGAATGGTGTAAAGCGATTCGGGGCATTCAAAACCGCACGCACAGCATGAGCTGAATGTTTTCCAACTCCCTGACCTAGCCCGGACTATTCATGAATACCGGCTGCATCGTCCGATCCTCTCGCCCGGCTTGGCTTTTCTCGTTCGGCCTCCTCGACGGACCGTCATATACGCCTCTGTCGGCCTTACTTGCGAGAAACCCCGGCGGGCTTCGGTCTCGAACGTCTCGCAACGGCATTCATGAATAATCCTGGCTAGCACTGCGTCCGCTCCTCAGCCGGCGGTCTCGTATCCTTTCCGTTTCCCACTCGCACTTCAATCCGCCCGACACCTTTTACATTGGCGCAGAGGTCGCCGAGTCCCGGCGTAATCAGGCGGTAGGGCCCGCCCTTTCCATCCGGCAGCGGCCCGCCGTTGAGTTCATAGAGCAGGAGTCCAAAATCTTTCGCCTGCTGCAGCGTAAGCGTGGCGGCATATTTTCCGTCGAGCGAATGAAAGGTGACATGATCGGCTTCGGTCGCCAGCGCCGGCACGTCGAGCAAGCCCTTCACCTTGATCGCCTTCCCCATCATACCCGGCATGACAGCACTGATGTCCGCCACATGATGCTCCGCCGGAAGCTGCTGGAGCGCCACACTATTCAGTGAGACCGGCTGTACCACCGCTCCGTCGATTCGCACGACCCCGGAGCCTTTCTTTTCCTGTTCGGTAATCGTCTTAATCATCGCCGTCATCGCCTCATTCACCGGAGTCGGAATGCCCAACTCGCGTCCTTTCTGCACAATGTATCCGTTCAAATAGGCAATCTCCGTCTGCCGGCCTGCTTTCCAATCGTCATACATGGAGGTGTGAATATCCCGTATCTCCTGCGTCGCTTTGACGACCCGCTCCGCCATATCCGCCGGTAACGGCACCTTGACCGCCGCCGACACCGCTGCAACTTCATGGACGATCTGATGTATCACCCGCATCATCTCCGGGTGATCCAATGCCTTGGCCACCTTGTCGTCGATCAAGACTGTGATCGGATTGAAGACACAGTTCCAGCACATCTTCTCCCACTTGCTCCGGCGGATGTCTTTCGAGAGATGACAGGGAATACCGGCAGCCGTGAACAGATCCTTGATCTTGAGCACGCGATCGCTCTCATGCCCCATCAATTCGCCGATCGCTACCGCTCCCTTTTTGTAGTGATCGATCACCCCTGGTGCGGCGATTTTCGAATAGATGAACGCCACGCCGCCAACGACACAGTCCCGTGTGGTGCGAGCGATGATCCGATCTTCGGTATCGATGCCGTTCTGCAAGGTGAGGATGACCGTCTTCTCCGTCAATACCGGTTCAATCTGCCCCATGACCTCGTCGAGGTCGAAGGCCTTCACGCCCAGAATAATCAGATCGGGCTTCGGCAATTCTTTGGGATCCGCCGCGGCCCGCGGATGGACGGTGAACGTTCCGCTCGCACTCCGGATCGTCAATCCGTTCTGCTTCACCGCCGCCAGCGTCTTCGGCCTGAGCAGAAACGACACATCGGGATTGTTCTTGGCCAGATGCGCACCGAAAAACCCGCCTACCGACCCGGCCCCGACTATCAGAATGTTCTTCATGGCAACTCCCTCATATTGAAGACCGGTACTATAGCAAGACGTGAGAGTGGGATAAAATAGGAACTGATGAGTCTCGCAGAAGCCCGCTCCCGTATCGCATCAGCCCGAGCCGTCACGATCCTGACCGGTGCCGGCATCTCCGCCGACAGCGGCGTGCCGACGTTTCGCGGTGCTGATGGTCTCTGGCGCAACTTTCGGGCGGAAGAACTGGCGACCCCGGAGACATTTGAGCGGGACCCGCGATTGGTCTGGGAATGGTACAGCTGGCGGAGAGAACTCATTGCCACGAAACAACCCAACGACGCCCACCGTGCCATCGCATCATTGGAGTCGCGTTGTCCCGATTTCTGGCTTATCACGCAAAACGTCGACGGACTGCACCGCGCGGCCGGATCGACCAAGCTGTCGGAGATTCACGGCAACATCTGGATGATGCGCTGCACAGCGTGCGCCGCCGTCAGGGAAAACCACCAGATTCCACTGCCGCTCCTGCCCCATTGCGGACCGTGCGGAGGGCTGTTACGCCCACATATCGTCTGGTTCGGTGAATCCTTACACGAGGAGGATCTTGCCCGCTGCGCACATCAGTTGCAGGCCTGTGACGTACTGCTCGTGATCGGCACCTCCGGTGTGGTGTACCCGGCGGCGGGATTTGCCTCGATCGCGAAAGCGGCCGGTGCCTGCGTGATTGAAGTGAATCTCGACCCGACACCGCAATCGGATCTCGTCGACATCGCACTGCGCGGGCGCGCGAAGGAGCTCGTACCGCTTTTGTTACAGGCGGGCGAGTAAAGGTTGGAGTTGTTCAAGAGACCGAATGCGATGAATTCCCGGCACGGTCTCAACCTCTGACCGGTCGATCAGCACGCTCGTCAGCCCGGCTTTCGTCGCGCCTTCCACATCTTCCTTCAGGCTGTCCCCGACATGCACCGCATCTTCAGGATCGACGGCGTGCTTTTCCAACGCGAGGTGGAATATTTTCGGAGCAGGTTTAGCCGCTTGGGACAAACTGGAAATTGTGATCGTGTCGAAGAACTGCTCGATGCCCAGCCCCCGCAACAAGGGAAACAGTCGCGAGTCAAAGTTTGAGATAATCCCCAGTTCCAATCCTTGAGCTTTGAGCTGACGCAGCACCGCTTCTGTCTCCGGAAAAAGTTTCCAGGTTTTCGGATCTTCGAACGCTTGAAAGACTTCCTCGAAGAATTCGTCGAACCCTTCGAACATTCCCACGCGATAGAACACATTGTGGACGATATCAAACCACCAGAGCCTCTCGCTTTGCTTCAAGGCAGCCGGCTCCGTCGGTGCAAATACCGGCGGCGAGGCATCCTTGAAGGCCCGGCTGAAGGCCTGGGTGATGGACACCAGCGACGTCGGTGTCTGCCGAAACCCGTGACGCACGGCATATTGCAGATAGATCTCGGCAACTGATCCATTGATGTGAAACAAGGTCTGGGCTGCATCGAAAAAAATGACTTGGTACGAGGCCATCACAACTAGCTCCCCTCAATGCCATCACACCTCAGATAACGTGCCGGATTGTAAGGCGCTGATAACGCAGAGTCAAAACGGAGCACTATCCTGCGTTTTCTTGACAAAGAATACCCCCCCTGCTAGCTTCGTAATACTTCAATACAATTGGAGAGTTACGTGTCCTCTTCTATTTTCATCGTCGATAGCAGTCCGGCCGTCAGGCGAATGGTCGAGCAAATCTCGACCCCTGAAGGATTTGATGTGGTGGGATTTCAGGACGGCCCTGCTGCCCTCGAAGCAGCTCGGCGCATCAGTCCGGCGCTGATCATCGCCGACTACCACCTCGACAACATCACGTTTTCCGGCTTCTGCAAAGAAGTGAACAAACTCGACAACTTGAGCGAAACCTATCTGATCTCGCTGGTCAATCCGGCCGATCGCCCGGACGAAAGTCTCCTCAAAACTCTGGGCGTGAAAGCCTTCTTGAATAAGCCGTTTCAATCGGAAGATCTTCTCGATGTCATCAAAAGCCTACAGCAAAAAGCACAACCCCAGCAGAACGGCAATCGCCTCAAGCGTCGAGTCTGGCCGCCGGACTCCACATCGACCGACACAGACGATGATGACGCGGTGATGGACCAATTGGGCGTCACCGATGAGCAGGAGGATCTCACCATGGACCAGCCGCCGGGATCTACGACCGCCACGAAAGCCACGCCAGCCGCCGCCGGCCCTGAAGAGGCCATGAAAGGACTTTTCGGACAGCTGTTGGAGTCCATGACCGAACGGACGGAAAAGCGGATCGCCGACTTGCTCCCGCAAGCGATTGAAAAAGAACTCACGGCCCGTATTCACTCGGCCGTGAAAAAGGAACTGGACGGACAACTGGGGGAAATTCTCTCACAGGAACAGCTGACCACGATCGTCCACCCCTTGTTGATGCAGGAGCTTCCTTCGTTCATCAAGCAGGAAATGGCCGCCAGCGAAGTCCTAATCCGTCAGGCCGTGTCGGATATCACGACTCCGGTGATCAAAGACGTGCTGGACCAATCAGTGCGCGAACTGGCCGAAGCCAGCGTGCGCAAACAACTCCCCGAGGTGGTACGGGAACACCTGGGATCAATCGATCTGCTGGTCAAAGAAGAAATCAGGCAGGCGACTCTCAAACACGCCCCGCTCATCGCCGACGATATTGTCCGGGCGACCGCGGAGCAGACCGTCGAACAGGCAGTGCAACGAATCGTTCCTGAACTCGCGGAACAACACATTAAGGCCGAACTCACCCGCCTTACGGCAGCGGAGTAGGCCCGGGCCTACCCCGCCTTAGCTCTTCTTTCCGGTCCGCTTCCCCTTCTGGCGTGCTTTCACCAGCGCTTTCACACGCGTGACATTCTTGCGGTGCTTCTTGCGGGTCTTCCGATCTTTCTCGCGTCCTCGCGGCATGATGACTCCCTTAATGCTGAAAATGAATCGTTGGCTGCGGGCGATTGTATAACACAAGCCAGGCGCAGCCACAAGCCAAGTGGCCGGGCGTTCCCCGCCATCGGCAGACATGCTAAGATGTGCGCTCATTTTTTGACGAAGGACGGGCCATGGCCTCACAACTCGACAAGACCTACGAACCCAAAGCCGTCGAAGACCGCTGGTACCAGGAGTGGATCCGCCGCGGCTACTTCCAAGCCTCGCCGCAAAACCCCGGCGCGCCCTATTGCATCGTCATTCCTCCGCCGAACGTGACCGGCTCGTTGCATGTCGGTCACGCGCTGAACAATTCGCTTCAAGACATCCTGATTCGCTGGCGCCGCATGCAGGGCCGCAATGTGCTCTGGATGCCGGGCACCGACCATGCCGGCATTGCGACACAAAATGTCGTCGAGAAACAGCTCATGCAAGAAGGCTCCTCACGAGAGACTCTGGGGCGCGACGCTTTTCTCGAACGGGTCTGGCAATGGAAGGCGACCTCCGGCGGCACCATCATCCAACAGCTGAAACGCCTCGGCGCCTCCTGCGACTGGAGTCGCGAGCGCTTCACGATGGACGAAGGACTGTCGAAGGCGGTTCTGGAGGTCTTCGTCCGGCTCTACGAAGACAAGCTGATCTATCGAGGCGAGCGGTTGATCAACTGGTGCCCCCGCTGCCTGACCGCTCTCTCCGATATTGAAGCGGAGCACGAAGACATCAAGGGCAAGCTCTACTCCATCGAGTACGCGCTGGCAGACAATCCGGACATCCGCCTGACCGTCGCCACGACCAGACCGGAAACACTCCTCGGCGATACCGCCGTGGCGGTTCATCCAGAGGACGAACGCTTTCGCCACTTGATCGGCAAACAGGTCCGTCTGCCACTCACAAGCCGCGCCATCCCCATCGTCGGCGACGCGATTCTCGTCGATCGCGAGTTTGGAACCGGCGCAGTCAAGATCACCCCGGCGCATGACTTCAACGACTACGAAGCCGGTGAACGCCATACACTGCCGCGCCTTGCCATTCTGGACCATCAAGCGCTGCTCGATCCGGCCGGCATGCAGAAGGCCGGAGTCGAAACAGCCGTGATCGAAATGCTGCAAGGGCTTCCTGTTAGCAAAGCCCGCCCAAAAGTGGAAGCGCTGCTCCGCGAGCGCGGCATCCTTGCCAAAGTGGATGACCACAAGATGGCCGTGGGCAAATGTTATCGCTGCAAGACCGTCGTCGAGCCGTACCTGTCACCCCAGTGGTTCGTCGACATCAAGCCGCTGGCGGAACCGGCCATCAAAGCCGTGGAAGACGGGCGCATCCGCATCATCCCCGAAGGCTGGACCAACAATTATCTCGGCTGGATGCGGGACATTAAAGACTGGTGTATCTCCCGGCAGATCTGGTGGGGCCATCAGATTCCTGCCTGGTACTGCCTGACCTGCAACACCAAACACATCGTCACGACGACTCATACATCGCCCTCCGGAAGTCCTGTCACCCGGACGACGATTCTCCAAGGCGCGAAACCGATCGTCGCGAAATCTGCTCCGACTATCTGCCCCACATGCAAAGAACAGGAGTTTCTGCGCGACCCCGATGTCCTCGATACCTGGTTCTCATCCGGGCTCTGGCCGTTCTCCACGCTCGGATGGCCGGAGCAGACTGCGGATCTCAAGGCCTACTATCCGACGGCCACCCTGGTGACCGGTCTGGACATTCTGTTCTTCTGGGTCGCGCGCATGATCATGCTCGGCTTGAAGTTCATGGGCGATGTCCCCTTCCGCGACGTTTACATCCATGCGCTCGTCCGCGATGCGGAAGGGCAGAAGATGAGCAAGTCGAAAGGCAACGTGATCGACCCGCTTCACGTCATGGAACAGTTCGGGACGGACGCCTTGCGCTTCACCCTCGCGTCCATGGCCTCTCCCGGTCGCGACATTAAGCTGGCGGAAGAACGGATCGAAGGCTATCGCAACTTTGCCAACAAGATCTGGAACGCCGCCCGTTTTGCCCACATGTATCTCGACGGAGCGAAGGAAGCCCGACCGCCGAAAGATCGCTCGTTCCCAGACCGATGGGTTCTCAGTCGATTAAATGAGACGATTCGTACCGTCGATCAGGAACTGGAAGCCTATCGATTCGATCGAGCCGCGAGTGCGCTCTATCAATTCTTCTGGCACGAATACTGTGACTGGTATCTTGAGCTGATCAAACCGGTCCTTCAGGATCCGGCTCACCCTGAAGGCCCGTCCACCCGTCACACGTTGTCGGAAACGCTGGAAATCTGGCTGCGCCTTCTGCACCCCTTCATGCCGTTCCTCTCGGAAGAAATCTGGCAAACGCTGCCACACCAGGGTGAAACGATTGTGCTGCGGGCCTATCCGACCGCTCGGACCGAGTGGCACGATGGAGCGGCCGAGGACGCCTTCCGTCTGCTTGAGCACAGCATCGGCCTGCTGAGAACTGGACGTGTGTTGCTGAACTATCCGCAGAGCAAGCAGATCGAATCTTTTGCGGCCAACACTGACCCAATCAAGTCCCAAACTCTCTCTACCTTGGAATTTGATCTGACCCATCTCGGCAAAAGCAAACCGAATCTGATTCCGGTTTCCCAATGGCCCACCAACACTGTACTGCGCCTGGTAACGGACGGCCACACAGTCGGACTGACCGTGGGAGGCGACGTGGATCTAAAAAAAGCGCTTGAACGCCTGACCAAACAGATCGCCGAAGTGGACAAGGAAGCGCAGCGGATCGAGGGCAAGCTGAAGAGTGCAGACTTTGTCGCCAACGCCCCGCCCGCAGTCATTACGGAGCATCAAGAGCGGGTGCGCAGTCTC
This sequence comes from uncultured Nitrospira sp., assembly GCA_964641915.1. Taxonomy (GTDB): domain Bacteria; phylum Nitrospirota; class Nitrospiria; order Nitrospirales; family Nitrospiraceae; genus Nitrospira_D. The sequence goes on from CAZXNN010000041.1 coordinate 13,502, forward strand.
ACCCGTGATCGCGCTATGCTGATGAGCAGCGAACAACAACTCCGGGCCATGCTGGGAGCCTGATCGATGATCCCACTCCCTGCCGCCGATATCCGCCGTGCTGTGCGCGCCGGTCTCGAAGAAGACCTCGGAGAGGGCGACCTCACAACCACGGCCCTGTTCTCCAAACCGGTACCGGCTCAGGCTTCGATCATTGCCCAACAGCCGATGGTGGTCGCCGGACTCGCGGCAGCCGTGCAAACCTTTTTGATGGTCGACCCCTCGCTCCGTTTGACGACCCACACGCACGATGGCGACCATATCCCAACCGGTGCGGCGCTGCTCGACATTGAGGGAGACGGTCGAACCATCTTACAGGCGGAACGAGTCGCCTTGAATTTTCTCCAACATCTTTCCGGAATCGCGACACTCACAAGCAAGTTCTGCCAGGCTGTACGTCACACTCCGGCACGGATTCTCGACACGAGGAAAACCCTGCCCGGCTGGAGATCGTTACAGAAATGGGCGGTCGCGTTAGGTGGCGGCACCAACCACCGATTCTCCCTCAGCGACGGCCTGCTGATTAAGGACAACCATCTCGCTCTGCTGCGGAAAGGCAAGCAAGCTGTCCGTACAGCCTGCCGACTGGCCCATCGGGATACCTCCCGTTCAGTGCCGCTGATTGTCGAAGTGGAATCTTTGGCGGAGGTTCGCCAGGCCCTCGCGGGAAAAGCCGACATCATTCTGCTCGACAATATGACTCCGGCGATGGTCAAACAGGCTGTTGCGCTGATCCGGCGGCGGGCCATTGTGGAAGTGTCCGGCGGCATTACGCTCAAGAACGTGCGGGCCATGGCACAGGCAGGGGCCGACCGCATTTCAATCGGTGCCCTCACCCATTCGGCGCCTGCCGCCACGATGAGTCTTGAACTGACGCCGGTCCGCCGTCCGCGGCAGCCGCGCACATAAGCCGTGGCCTCCTCTTCTCCTCTCACTCTCGACGACATTCGCAGCACCCTTGCGACCAAACGCGTGGGCCATCATCTGTATCTCCATCACAGCCTCAGTTCGACAAACTCGGAAGCGATGGTGCTCGCGCAGAGCGGCGCAGAGG
>CAZXNN010000042.1:0-14108 GCA_964641915.1 uncultured Nitrospira sp.
GTATCCGGCCTACGATTACGCCCACCCGCTGTCGGACGCCATTGAAGGCATCACCCATTCGATCTGCACGTTAGAGTTTGAAGATCATCGTCCGCTCTACGACTGGGTCGTCGCAGAATCGGGGGCAGCCCACCGGCCCAGACAGATCGAGTTCGCCCGGCTGAACCTGACTTTCGCCGTCATGAGCAAACGCAAGTTGCTGGAGCTGGTGGCCAAGAAATTGGTCGCAGGCTGGGACGATCCCCGCATCCCCACGATCAAGGGATTACGGCGACGCGGCTATACGGCCGAAGCCATTCGCGCCTTCTGCGACCACATCGGCGTCGCCAAGCGCGATGCGATCGTGGAGATGCAACGGCTTGAATTCTTCATTCGCGAAGACTTGAATAAGCGGTCGCCGCGCGTGATGGCCGTTCTGAAACCGCTCAGAGTCGTCATCGAAAATTATCCCGAGGGAACGGCCGAAGACATGGAGGCCGTCAACAATCCTGAAGACCCCGCAGCAGGGACCCGTCGCGTGCCCTTTTCACGCGTGCTGTATATCGAACAAGATGATTTCCGCGAAGATCCGCCCAAGCAATTCTTTCGTCTGGCACCCGGGCGCGAAGTCCGCCTGCGCTACGCCTACATTGTGAAATGTACCGGCGTCGTGAAAGATCCGCAGACCGGCGCCATCACCGAATTGCGCTGCACCTACGATCCCGACACCAAGAGCGGATCGTCCCAGGAACAGCGAAAGGTCAAAGCGACCATTCATTGGGTGTCCGCCGCGCACGCGGTCCCGGCCGAAGTGCGTCTGTACAATCCATTGTTGACGACCGACCTGACCAAAGCTTCCCCGGACCAGGACTGGACACAGTCGCTCAACCCGCACTCGCTCGAACGATTGACCGGATGCCTGGTCGAACCCAGCCTGAAGGAGGCTCCAGCAGGCGCGCGCTTTCAGTTCGAACGAACCGGCTACTTCTGTGTCGACCCGGACACCTCACCGAGCAGTCTCGTATTCAATCGAACCGTGTCATTGAAAGACGCCTGGGCCAAGCTCGAAAAAGCGCAGAAGCCCGGCTAAGTCCGCGCCGAGCGTCTCTCCCCCGCTCGCTTCACACCCTTAATGGGCACTGCGGGTCGATTTTCAATTATTCCTTCAATCAGACGAGTTGCCGGTCTACGATGGGATCGTGAATGGGCTGTGTCGTAACGACAGGGCTGCGCGCGAATCCGCTTCAGGAGGCCGTTATGATCGAGTGCCGGGAGCATCATCGCATTCCTGTCGAGCTCCAAGTCTTCTTCTCCACGACCAATCAGACCGAAATCCGCGAAGGCACCATGTTCGATATCTCCGCCGGAGGCTGCGCCGTGACCAGTACGGCCCCGATCGATCCCGGGTCAGGGGTACGGCTCCTCATTCGGGCCACCGACCTGGGTTCGCCGATCACCGTCCACTCGGCCGCCGTCCGCTGGGCCCATCATGGTGAATTCGGCGTCGAGTTCTTGAATCTGTCCGACCTGGATCGCAGCCGCCTGCAACGTTTTCTGCACGTCGCCAAGCCTCAGCCAAATTCCTAGCGAAGCGCTCGCCCCTCTTGCCCAACCGAGCCGGGAGAATGGTAGACTTCCGGCATGAAATGCCCGGTCTGCCGAACACCCACCGAGTGGAAAGACAATCACTGGCGTCCGTTCTGTTCAGAACGCTGCCAGCTCACGGACCTCGGAACTTGGGCCACCGGAGGCTATCGTATTCCTGGGACGCCGCTGACCGTCGACCAAGAAGTTCTGACCGACGAAGAACCGGACACGTGACAAACCGAATTCCTCACACAGGACCGTTTACCCACTGATCCTCCGCGCCCGCAACAGTCGTTCCGAAATCCCCCTGCTCCTCATGGCCGCCGCATACACGCCGACCCTCACAGCCCTGCACAGGAATCATGAGTATTGGACACGGCATGAAGCACCTTGCCTGACGACTTATTCCACCCGACATTTCCCAGTTGGCATCCGTATGCCGTCTTGTTAAGGTCATCGTGCCCTCTGCTTATTTTTTCGGACCAGGAGCACCCACGATGCTACAGACCAAAGGCTACGCCGCAATGACCGCCAAAGCGGCGCTGACTCCTTTCTCATTCGAACGGCGCGAGGTTGGCCCTCACGACATTTTAATCACCATCACCCATTGCGGCATCTGCCACTCCGACATCCATCAAGCCCGGAACGAATGGGGCGACTCGCTCTTTCCCATGGTCCCGGGCCATGAAATCGTCGGCACCGTGGCGCGCATCGGAGCCGAGGTCAAATCGTTCAAGCCAGGTGACCGGGCCGGCGTCGGCTGTTTTGTCGATTCCTGCCGAAGCTGTGATGCCTGCAAGGAAGGGCTGGAACAATATTGCGAGAAGGGCATGCTGCTTACCTACAGCGGGCGCGACGAGGACGGCCGGATTACCCAGGGCGGTTACTCCACTCAGATCGTCGTCGATGCCCAGTATGCGCTGCGGATTCCTCAGGCCCTCTCAACAGCCGGCGCCGCGCCGCTCCTGTGCGCGGGCATCACGACCTACTCCCCGCTCCGTCACTGGGGCGTCGGCAAGTATCACAAGGTTGCGGTGGTGGGTTTGGGCGGGCTGGGCCACATGGCGGTGAAGATCGCGCGGGCACTCGGCACCGAAGTCACCGTCTTGAGCACCTCGGAGAAGAAGCGGCAGGATGCGATGCGACTTGGGGCTACTCACTTTGAGATCACGTCACAGCACGGCACGTTTGCGAAGCTGCATCGGCACTTTGACTTTATTCTCGATACCGTCTCAGCGCCGCATGACTACAACGCCCTAGTCAATTTGCTGAAGACCGACGGGACATTGATTCTTGTCGGAGCACCAGAGAAGCCGGCGCCGCTCGAACCGTTTCCTTTGATTCTGCATCGGCGAAGCATCGCCGGCTCCGTCATCGGCGGCATCCGCGAGACGCAGGACATGCTCGACTTCTGTGCCGAACACAAGATCGAGTCCGACGTCGAAGTGATTCCGATCCAGCAGGTGAACGAAGCCTACGAGCGGGTACTCAAAGGCGACGTGCGGTTTCGCTTCGTCATCGATCTGGCCTCAATGCGATAGGCGAGCCGCTCGGACGACAAGCCGATCAGGGTTCAACTGTGACAGTGATCTCGTGCTGGCCAGCCGCCCCGTCCGGAGCCGGGTCTTGTTCAATGGAACTCTGGACCTTGCCGATTCCATCTGTGGCACGGACCAGTAGGCTGTGTCGGCCGGCCCTTCGAGCAGTCCAGTCGTAGGACCAGAATACCCAACTTGCCGATGAGGGAGGAGGGACGAGCGTGGCGAGGACCCACTGTTCCCCGCTGTCGGTGCTGACTTCGACCTGCTTGATGCCTCTCGTTCCGGCGAACGCGAGTCCTGCGATGGTGTGACGGAAACCTTGAATCGTTGCGCCATGTCCGGGCAGATCGATGCGTGAGGTGGTCTTGACGACCGCCTCGTCGGTCCAGCCCTTCTGTGCGTAGTAGCCCTTGTAGTCCTCGGCCACGACGTCGATCGCCGTCAGCCACTGCACACTCTTCATGCCATAGTGCCCGGGAACGATCATGCGGGCAGGAAATCCATGTCCCAATGGGAGAGGCACTCCGTTCATGCGGTGCGCGATCAGCACGTCGCCGGCCATCGCACGATCGAGACGGAGGCCGTCCGAATAGCCATCAGCCGCGCGAAAGACGACATCATAGGCGGCTGGACGGACACCGGCATCCTCCAACAACGCGCGAAACGAGACCCCTTCCCACTCGGCTGTGCTGATGAACTCGCCGGCCACCGTGTTGCCGACACATTCGAGCGTCACGATCTGCGAGATCGTCGGCCGGGCCAGCAATTGGTCGTACGTCAGGGTCATGGGCCGTTCGACGAGCCCGCTGATCGCCAGTGACCACTCGTGGAGACGAATGGTCGGCGGACTGCGGTAAGAGGTGACGTAGAATTCCTCGTTGGGCGTAATCGGCGTCGTCAGCTTCGGCTCGGGCTGACCGAAGAGGCGGCTGAGCGCTCCGGCTGCAGCCGACGAGGGCAGGACTGCCGCCAACAACAGCCCTCCGGCCGCCTGCAAAAACCCCCGCCGTGACGGCTGTGGCATCGTACCCCCTTACGACGGCTCAGCAAGCAGCGATTGAATATTCGCTTCCGTGTTTTGGTAGCCGCCCTCGCCGACACGCACATAGCGAATCACGCCACGCTTGTCGATCAGATACAGAGCCGGCCAATAGCGGTTGCCGTAGGCATTCCACGTCGAAAAATCGTTATCGATCGGCACAGCGAAACGAATATCGTGATCCTTGATATAGCGCCGCACGTTGTCGATGTCGTGCTCGTGCGAGAACTCCGGTGAATGGACGCCGATGATGACCAAGCCGTGATCGGCATATTTCTGATGCCATTGCTTCACATAGGGCTCGACGTTCCGGCAGTTGTAGCAGCCAAAGGTCCAGAACTCGACCATCACGACTTTGCCCTTCAGATCCGCCAGCCTTAACGGTTCGCTGTTCAGCCAGGTGGGATTGGTGATATCAGGCGCCTTCAGGCCAACGCCCGCGTTGACAATACCCCAGGTCACGAAAAGTGCCGCCAACATGAGGCCGAATCCGGCCATAATTCGTGGGATCATGATGTCCTCCTTCTTTCGGATACGGCCACCGAGGCGAGCCGGATTCATTTGGCGATCGCAATCGCTGGTGTCGGATACTTCGTCAGATCCGTGACGGTCATCTGAAACAAATTCGAGAGCACTGCGAATGCCTCCTGATTCCAACTGGGGACCATCCCCTGGCTGACGGGATACTTGCGGATCGAATAGTAGCGGCCGTCGAACGGCACGGAGAATTCAGAGTCGCCCGGTTTCGAGATGGACTCGTCGATCTCCAGCGTCCTGGCCGGATTACGCACCACAAGCTGGGTCCGTGGATCGGGCGACACCATCATCTCCGGCTCTTCCTCGATGCTCCGCGCCACGAATCCGATAATCGCGTTCATGCTGCGAAGCAGAATCGATCCATGCAGAGGATAGTCGCCGCCGGGGTGCCCCGGCCTGATATCCACCAACACCGAGTCGGACGGCACTCGTTGCGCCTCCTCATGCAGGGCGCGACGTTCGTCGTTCGACAATCTGGCCGGATCGTAATTGGCCACTAAGAGCCGGCCGACGGCCTTCCGCCGCACCGTGTGGACCTTGCCCTCGCTGTCACCTTCCCACCGGAATCCTTTTTCCAGTGCTGCCACGACTTCATCCGGGTTCGGCGGGCGATTCGTACGTACCGTCTGGCTTTCCTCAAACAGAATCGGCCCGACGAACAACTGGCGTCTTGCGTCCAGGCCGGCAAGATGGAGCAATCGGCGGCGGAACTCCAGATAGCCCTCTCCCTGGGACGGCTGATTGAACAAGACGAGAGGCCCGCGGACATCGTCGATCGCAATACCCCGCGCCATCAGGCGCAGCACCATGTTGATGTCGTACCCCTGCCGGACGAGGAATTCGAACTTGTCTTCATCCAGCGGCCGCAAGACGCGCTTCGTAAACTCCTCGCCGGTGATCGGCACAATGGTGATCGTCGGATTCTCCGCCACGGAGGCGCTGTATTCGAGATTGATCGGACGGTCGGCTGATTCCGTCACCGGACCAAATCCGCCGCGAATGCCGGCGCTCGTACGGAAGTCGAATGTCGCCGCCACGCTCGAAACCGCCGTGAAATGGACCGGCCGATGGAATCGGGCTCGCGCAATGTTGAGCAACAGCAAATCGGCTTCGACATAACTCACTGTCCGGTCGTACTCGATCACCGCCCGGTGCATGGCGATCGGCGAGAGACAGCCCGTCAGGCCGGTGAGGAGCAAGGCGAGTGCGAGGCTAGTTGATAGACGCAAGAAGTTCACGTTCCACACTCTTCCGCTTCAATCATGGTCTTCCGATAGAGTGACCGTCTGGGACACTTACGTCTTCGATGGTGGCGGAGTCTGACGGACGGAGAAGGCTAGCCGCAGACGGTCCCGCAGACTCCCCTCAACAGCAGGTCCCGGCAACCGCCCAAGCAGGTCACGGACCGCCACAATCTGCTTCACGTAGGCCTCACAGCCCGCGCAGACCGCAAGATGGAGCGCCATGCGAACCCGTGTCGCGTCGTCCGCATGCGCATCAAGGTAGGCTGAGGCCCATTCGGCTACCTCGCGGCAGATGATGTCCGGGACTGACGGTTCGGCTGAATTCAATGCCATGGGGAGCGCCTCCGGTGATGTCTCTACCCCTGAGTCTCCCCATTCCTGAAATCCTTACACCGTGAGGGCCGCTCCCCCCAGATAGCTCTCAACCGCCCGGCGCACACGTTCCCGCGCACGGTGTAACCGCACGTACAGATTGGTCTCCGTGATCTTCAGCAACTCGCAGGCCTCTTTCGCCTCGATCCCTTCGATATCGCGGAGGATCAGCACGTCCTTGAGCGTCCTGGGCAGCTCGTCGATGGCCCGATTCATCGCCTGAACTGCTTGATGGCCGGCAAGCAGTGCCTCCGGCGTCCGGTCGTCCCAGGGTTGCGGAGGGAAGGCCCAATGGCCGGCCCACTTGCCGCTCCGGTGGAAGCGGGAAGGATCGACCACATCGTCGTGCTCGTCGTCCTTCGTTTCGAAGTCCGAGAAGGTCGTGTGCCGCTTTTCCCGCACGCCGCGGTCTTTCGCCTTGTGAATCAGAATCCCGCAGATCCAGGTCCTGAGCGACGATCGCCCCTCGAAACGGGTCAGACCTTCGATCAGCGCCATCCAGGTGTCCTGCACCACCTCCTCGGCCGCCTCCCGGTCCGCCACATGCCCCAGCGCCATACGAATCAGCGCGCCATGGTGCTTGTTGACCAATTCATCGAACGCCCCTTCGTCGCTCTTGCGCAGGCGGACGATCAACGAGTGGTCCCCCTGCGAGAGCGAGGAACCGGCGGAACCGCCCGGCAGGGCTCCGACGGACAGAGCCGGCCCCGGCGAAGCATGAGTGGCGGTGGCTGAATTCATGGCTGACCTCCAATCTGCAGCAGCTCCGTCACAAAGCCGGGAGCGCTGACAAGCGTGACTTGTGCGGGAGGGAAGTTGTTCACCACATCCACTCCCCGTTGATCGATAAAATCCACCTGTAAACAATCCAGGTAGACCAACTTCTTCTGTCGAAGGAAGGAGCGGCACTCGCCGTCGAGCAGCGCTGCCCATTGATCCGTGATCTTTCCTTCCAGCTTGAGCAGCACATCGCGGCCGCTTTCTTGAATCGTGGTGATCTTCAACATCCTCTTGCGGTCTCCTTTGCTGTCGTCCACTGGGCAGACCATTCAGCAACAGCAGTGCCACCACGCATGACGGCAGTGTGTGAGGCGCTAAGTCATTGAGGCGGCACTAGGAAAGTGGGGTTTGACAGGTGAAACCGGCAGGCGATCGGACTAACACGATTCCCAACATATTGGGAACGTCACGATAGGTTGGGAAAATTTCTTGGGAATGAAGGAGAAAACAGGCGAGGGGACGTTAGGACTTCGTCTGACGTTCGATGCCGAGCTTTTTCATTCGTGCTTCGAGGGTCGTGGGCTTCAAGTCGAGGATGGCGGCGGCGCCCTTGGGGCCGCTTACGCGCCAGTTGGTCTGCTCCAACACATCGATGATGTGCTGCCGCTCCACCTCCTCAAGCGTGAGGAGCTTGGTGGTGCCGGGCTTGCCGCTCGACGGCGACAGCCACTCGATTGGCTCGAGTTCTGCCCCGTCGCTGAGAATGATCGCCCGCTCGATAACATGTTCCAGTTCGCGGATATTGCCAGGCCAGGGGTAGCGCTGGAGTGCCGTCATCATCCGTTCGGGAATCCGGGTGATCTTCTTGCCGAAGTTCGCAACAAACTTGCGCACGAAATACTGCACGAGCAACGGGATATCGCCGTCGCGTTCGCGCAGCGCCGGCAAGCGAATCGGAAACACGTTCAGCCGGTAGTAGAGATCGGGGCGGTACTGGCCGCTCTTCGAGAGCTGGTCGAGATCCCGGTTCGTCGCGGCAATCACCCGCACATTCACCTTGAAGGTCTGGGTGCCGCCGACCCGTTCGAACTCGCCTTCCTGTAGCACGCGCAGGAGCTTCGATTGGAGATCCAGCGGCAGTTCGCCGATCTCGTCGAGAAAGATCGTGCCTTTGTCGGCCACTTCGAAGCGGCCCAGCTTTTTCGTCAAGGCGCCGGTGAAGGCCCCCTTCTCATGGCCGAACAGTTCGCTTTCGATCAGGCCGGCGGGAATCGCCGCACAATTCACTTTCACCAAGGCCCGGCTTTTTCGCGGACTCAAATTGTGAATCGCGCGGGCAATCAGTTCCTTGCCGGTGCCGGTCTCGCCGGTAATGAGCACCGTCGAATCGGTCGGTGCGACCCGTTCCACGTTCTTCAGCACTTTCTTCAAGGTCGTCGAGCGGCCGATCAATTCCTCGAAGTTATGCGCGCCTTTGATTTCTTCCTGTAAGTAGACGTTCTGTGCTTCCAGACTAGCCTTTTCCTGCTCCGCCAGCACCTGTTCGGTGATATCGATAAACATCGTACGGGTGTAAGCGCCACCGGAGTCCGGCCGCGACCACCACCTGATCCACAATGGCTTGCCGTTATCCTGACGGCGGAGTTCCAACACGACGCCATTGGTATCGATGCCCTTGCCGATGGCGTCGAGCGCGGCGTTCAGGCGCTGTTGCGCGTCCGGCGTATCGGGAATAAGGGTCTTCCCATAGGTACCCTCGACTTGGTCCGGGGCAATGCCCAGGCTCTTCATGGCAGTCTTATTGGCCCGGATAAACCGGGTGTCGAGCCTCTCATGGACATAGGCGATCGGGGCTTCGTCGAATAGATCCCGCAACCGCTCTTCGTTCTCTTTGAGCATCGCGTCCATCTGCATGCGCTCTAGTTCAGCACCGACACGCTGCCCGAAGACGCGAAAGACAGAGAGGTCCAATTGCTCGAGTTCCATCTGACGGCGCCCCATGACCGCGAGGTGTCCCAGCACCCGACCGTTCACGCTTGTCACGGGAATAGCGAGGTAGCTCTGGACACCGAGTTCGTCCAGCTCATGCTTGTGGGTTGGAAACCGGTCCGACACCTGCTTGCGGCAGTGGTACAGCTCGCCCGCCAGCACTCTCTCGCAGGGCGTCCCGGCGATCGCATATTCGAAATTGTCCAGGAAGCGGTCGCCCGCCCAGAAGGCCAGCGTACGGACTTTCGAGCGATCGGCGCAAAACTCTGAGACGAACGCGTACTCGACGCCAAGCGCCTTAGCAAGCTGCTGCACGAGGGTGGGGAAAAACTGCTCCCCGACCTTAGCCTCGACTCCCTCGACGATCTCGCGCAAGGCCGCGCTGGTTTTCGCCAGGTCGCTGCGCTGTGCCGCAACTTGTTGCTCCAACCGAGCCTGCGAGTCCCGCAATTGCTGCTCGATGCGTTTCAATGCCGTCACATCGCGAGACACGGCGAGTAATTGCTCCGGTCGGCCGGCTTTATCGATAATGGCTGTGACGGACACGTCCCACCATTTCGGCGTCTTGGTCTGTGTCGTGGCGAAGAAACCCGTGAAACTGCCGGCCTTGCCCCGGCGTGCCGCGTCGAGGGCCGCGCTCGCCTGCTGCTTGTCGTCGCCTTCCCAGAAGTCGACCCAGGGTGAACCGGCGAGCGGAGCGAAGTCGCAGATTTCCAGCGCCGTCATGCCGTGCTGATTCATGGACAAGAGACGACCATCGAGGTCGAGCAGCTTGATGCAGTCGCGGCTGCTTTCGATGAGCCGCGCGGCAAATTCCTCGCTGCGACGAAGCGCTTCTTCAAGATCAGGAGACGACATCGCGCTCATCCAATGAGAGGCGTCAAAGGCTGGGAAACCGGGGCGAAGTCTAGCACCGGCGGGATAGAGCCGCAACTCACCACATGTCGGTCAGGCATCCGCATTCCTGCTCACACGGGGGATCTGCGAGGCACTGGCATGGAGTCGGCTGAACCAGGGGAATCATACAGAGAGACGGCAATCCGGACGAGCTATTACTTCGTAGGGGGTGATAGGGTGTCTCGATGATTGAATGGTTTCAACAAGGAGGTCGTGATGCAGATGTTAGGACGTATCGGAATGATGGGGCTCGGTCTTGCGCTGGTGAGTGCACTCAGCGGCGCGCCGGTCTTCGCTGAAGATAAGCCGATCGAGGACGGATCAAAGATTGCGATCACTTCCCCGAAAGACGGCGACAAGGTCGGCGACAGCTTCGAGCTGAAGTACGAATTGACCAAGGGATCAGAGGCAGCTCATGCCCATGTGTACTTGGACAATCAGTACCAGAAGGGCTTTCCCGGATCGTTCAAGGGCCTTACCAAAGGCAAGCACCAGATCACCGTAACCGGCGCCAACAAGGACCACAAACTCGTCTCCGCTACCCAGACCATCACCGTCGACGTGCAATAGCACCGAGACTCATTCTCCTCACCGCCACCAGAGTCTCTTACCAACGAGACTCTGGTGCGCCGGGGTTCACAGACTCTTTCTTTACCTATTGCTAGTAACCAGCACGATCCAATCCGGCCCCCCCCCTTTTGGCTGCACAAGAAATTGATTTGCGAAAAGCTTGATGCAGGGTGAGTCTCGATGCTCTATTGCTAGCATTATTAAGTGAGATGAACTTGAAAGAAGCCAAACCATATGACATATTGACTGACATCCTTATCGCCATCTTGACCGACAAAATATCATTCATAGTTATATAAGTAATCGTTATGGCTAAAGAATTTGAATATATTCAAACGCACAAATGGATGACATTTAGCCTGCAACTTTCTGGGGCTCATCCAAAGTTTTGGATTCTAGCAGGCGAAGCAAAATCAAAGTGTGAACACCTGGCAAATGTCCCACTGAAGCCAGCCATTGCTAAAAAGCTACATACTCTGTGCTTGGTGAAGGGGGTTAGAGCTACCGTTGCTATAGAAGGCAACACTCTTTCGGAGGACCAAGTCCAACGGAGACTAGATGGGAAGCTGTCCCTGCCTCAGTCTCAGGAATATCTAGGGAAAGAGGTGGACAACATTATTGCGGCGGTAAACAAGATTACATCGCAAGTCGAAACTGGTAACCCGCCCACACTTTCAGTTGAACTACTTAAGGATTTCAACAAGCTGATTCTTCAGGGACTTGAACTAGGAGAAGATGTAGCTCCAGGCGAAATAAGAAAAACATCTTTCGGAGTTGGGCACTATAAAGGAGCCCCTGCGCTTGAATGCGAGCACCTACTGGAAAAACTTTTCAGCTGGCTAAATGGTTCAGACTTCAACATACCTAATGACGAGAACCGAATTGTAACTGCGATCATAAAGGCTGTCGGAGCCCATGTGTATATTGAGTGGATCCATCCATTTGGTGATGGGAACGGAAGAACTGGACGCTTAGTTGAATTTCTTATTTTGGTTACGTCAGGGGTCCCAAGTCCTGCAGCGCACCTTCTGAGCAACCATTACAACTCAACGAGAGCTGAGTACTATCGGCAGCTTGATCAATCGAGCAAATCAGGCGGAGACCTCTTACCGTTTCTGACATATGCTCTCCAGGGATTTATTGACGGACTGAGGGGACACTTAAAATACGTTTGGCACCAGCAATGGTCTATTGCTTGGGAGAGCTTTGTTCATGAAAGATTTCAGGAAAAGACGAGTCCATCCGACGTGAGGCGACGAAGGCTCGTGCTTGACCTCTCCCAAAAAGGCGAGTCAGTTCCCTCGGATAAGATACAGCATTTAACTCCACGATTGGCAGCGGCCTATGCGAAGAAGAATCCTAGAACAGTCGCACGGGACCTCAACAAGCTCTGCGAAATGGGGCTGATCGAGTCTGATTCAAAGGGCTACAGAGCTAAGATAGAACAGATTCTTGCCTTTCTTCCATTAACCCATGACCCAATCCAAAATCAACCCTCAGAACACCCTAGCTAGACATACTTTGCATTGTGCATTAGCTAACTCCCCCAAGAGATACCGTTGCGCGAAATCCCATGAAAACATTCGGAGTGGCTCTCCTGGCGGCGATTCTTGGTTACATCGTCGGCCTATTCGGGACGATGGCCGCGATTGAGATCTTTTCGTCCAACACCCATGACAAGTCCATGGAAGCGGCGATGACCGGCGCGTTTGTCGGCGGGCCATTGATCGCCGTGATTTCCGTGATTGCGATTCTGATGCTCAGACGAAAACGGAGTACGTGATCGGCGCTCGTTCGTCCCTTATTCCGCCACCAGACTCTTCTCACCTGTAAGATCTTCACGGCTGCTTCGACTCCTGCGCAGAGAGTGGAATGATCCACTTCACCTACTTGAGGAGGATGGTCATGAGGAAGCAGATGCGACAAGTAACGACGTTCGGATTGATGGCGGCCGTGGGCGTGGCGGCTCTGTCCGTGGGCAGTGTGTCCGCCAACGCGGAGAGCATGGGTATGAAGAAGGGCCATCGCTTGCTCTTGAAGAGCGCGGTGGAGAATGCGGACTACACGGAAGTCACGCTGCCGATTTTCGAGGGCCAGCGGAGCGGCGAGACCGTGTGGTTTGTGGTGACTGAGTCATCGGACAAGGCCGATGCCGCCGCGCGCGGGGTGCACTACAGCCCCAAGATGGCGAACGGCAAAGGCACGCTCGCCGTGCAATCCGTAGGCATGGTGAACGGGAAGGTGCAGTTCCTCGGCAGTGTGGACTTTTCGCCGGAGCGTATCGTGGTGCCGAGCGAGACCGGGTTCCCTCCGAAGGAAGCGAAGCCCGGCGCCATCGGCGAGGCGCTCTACACGCCGTTGATCCAACTGCCCAACGGCATCGTGTTGAATGCGCCGCAGATCAAGAACAACAGCGGCACGCACGATCGTCTCATCCGTATCGATCTGGAGAAGCGCACGGCCACCTTCAAGATGACGGACGGTTTCTTCGAAGGCCGCCGCGTGCACTACACGTCGTTCAACGCGTCCGATCCGGCGATCGCTGCCTTGGAAGCGGCGAACTATACGCCGAACCTGAAGGCCTTGCCGAACAAAGGCTCGAACGGCCCCGGCTCCGGCTTGACCGGCTTGGCTCCGGTGGTGAACGGACCAACGGGCAAAATGAATCCGTATCGGCAGGGCCTTGCCTCGGCCCTCATGGGTGAAGGCGATCCGCTGAACATCGTGCAGGAGATCCCGTTCGGTGCCCGCGCCCTGGCCTACAGCCCGATGTGGGATGTCCATGCGACGGTCTGGGCGCAGGTGCCGATGCCGGCCTCCAGCTCCGTCCAACTGACGGACTTCAATGAAGTCGAGAAGAAAGCCTTCGCCGGCCAGATCTCCGGTCCCGAAGGCAAGCCCTGGGGCCCGATCGGTGTGGTGGTGAACTGCCCGATCATCAGCCTCGAAGAATAGGCTGATCCTTTCATTCCCGTCGGGGTACGGCTTCAGGGCCGTACCCCGCACTCCTTCGACCCCGCGAACATCAGATACCCCCCACTCAATGCTCTTTGTCCCGATTCACCCGCGGCACTCATTTATCCATCACCCCCTTTGCGTCTTTTTCTCTGACGTTCCGTCTCTAGAGATAGGCAGGTGAATCCTCTCCTGCCGCTCACCCAGGAGGTTCCCATGAGACCGCATATTTCTCTCGATGTTCGCCATGTCTCGGCATCGGTCGAGTTCTACCGGAAGGTATTCGGCGTGGCGCCGCAAAAACAGACGGACGACTATGCCAAGTTCGACCTGACGGCCCCGGCGCTGAACCTGTCGCTGGTGTCATCGACCGGCAGAATCAGTTCGGTCGACCATCTCGGCATCGAGGTGGATTCGCTCGAAGAGATCGCGCAATGGAAATCGCGGTTGCAGACGGCCGGCGTGCTGGAGCGAGTCGAAGAGAACACAGCTTGCTGCTTCGCCCGGCAGGACAAACTCTGGTTCACGGATCCCGACGGGAATGCCTGGGAAGTCTTCATCGTGCACGAGCAACTGGCGGTCGACGGCCCGCTGAGCCAGACAGGCTGCTGCGTCCCCGCCCATCCCGGCGCACCCCGGGCGGCAACTTGCGTAGCGTCCTGATGAGCAGTACCGTAG
>CAZXNN010000043.1:0-14092 GCA_964641915.1 uncultured Nitrospira sp.
GCTCGACGGAGTGATCACCATCGATGCGGCGGGCGTTATCACCGATTGGAATGCCCAGGCGACGGCGATTTTCGGCTGGTCTCGCGACGAAGTGCTGGGGCAGATTTTGTCGGAGACGGTCATTCCCGACCGCGACCGCGAGGCGCATAACCACGGGCTGCGGGAGTTTCTCCGAACCGGTGTCGGGCCGGTACTCAATCGCCGGATCGAGATCACGGCACGGCATCATGATGGCCGGGAATTTCCGGTGGAATTGTCCGTATCTCCGGCCCGGATCGGTGAAGCCTATATTTTCAGCGCATTTGTGCGTGATATCACCGATCGGCGGAAGGCCGAGCGGCGGTTGGCGTCGCAATATGCGGTGACTCGTGTCTTGTCCGAGTCCTCGACGCTGGAAGAAGCCGTTCCGAAAATCGTTCAAGCCGTCGGCGAAAGCCTGGAGTGGGATCTTGGCGTCTTCTGGCGGTTTGATAGGCAGACCGGTGTGCTCCGCTGCTTGGATCAATGGCAGGCTCCGACATTCCAGGGCGATGCGTTTGCCTTGGCGGCGTGGCATCAGTCGTTTGCGTCAGGGGAAGGTTTGCCGGGGCGGATCTGGGCGAGCGGCCAGCCTTGTTGGATTGCGGATGTGGCGCTCGACCCTCAGTTTCTTCGGGCCGATGTGGCGGCGCAGGTCGGGTTGCACGGAGGGTTCGGGTTCCCGATTCGCGTCGCCGGCGAGATCGAGGGTGTGATTGAGTTCTTCAGCCGGTATGTGCGGGAACCGGATGACGAGCTGCTGAAAATGGTCACGGATATCGGACTTAAAATCGGCCAGTTCGGCGAGCGCACCAAGGCGGAAGACGCGCTGCAACAGACCGAGGCGCAACTCAGGCAATCGCAGAAGATGGAAGCGGTGGGACGACTCGCCGGCGGCGTCGCGCATGACTTCAACAATCTGCTGACGGTGATTCGAGGGTATAGCGAATTGATCTTGGGTCGTCTGGCAGCCAGCGATCCGGCCAAGCGTGAAATGGAAGAGGTCAAAAAAGCCGCGGATCGCGCGGCCGGTCTGACGAGTCAACTGCTGGCGTTCAGCCGCCGCCAGTTTGTTGCGACGAAAGTTGTCGATCTGAACACGATCGTCACGAATATGGACGGGATGCTGCGGCGTCTGTTGGGCGAGGATATCATTGAGCTCTGTTCAGAACTTGATCAGGGCCTAGGGGCCATCAAGGCTGATCCGGGGCAGATCGAACAGGTTGTGATGAATCTGGCGGTCAACGCTCGCGATGCGATGCCGACCGGAGGCCGTTTGACCGTCGAAACGCGAAACGTGTCAATCGGCAAGGGCCCACGCCGGGAGACGATGCCGCTGGAACCTGGCGACTATGTGCTCTTGGCCGTAAAAGATACCGGGCAGGGGATGAGCGAGGAGACGCAGTCGCATCTCTTCGAGCCATTTTTTACGACCAAGGCTAAGGGGAAAGGTACCGGGCTGGGGCTGTCGACGGTCTATGGGATTGTGAAGCAAAGCGGCGGCACGATCGGGGTCGAGAGCAAGATCGACAAAGGGACGACGTTTAAAATTTTCTTCCCCCGAGTGGATGGGACAATGCAGACCGGCCAAACCGCGCCCGTGAATGCAGACCGTGTGCATGGACGCGAGACCATTCTCCTTGTCGAGGATGAGCCGGCGGTGAGGGGGCTGGTCCATGAGACGCTGCGGCTGCATGGCTATACGGTGCTCGAGGCCCGCCACGGCATCGAAGCCCTGCTGACCGGCACCCGGCATCTCGGCCCGATTCATCTCTTGCTGACCGATGTCGTGATGCCGCAGATGAGCGGGCCGGAAGTGGCTGAAAAACTCACGTCGGTCCGGCCGGAAATCAAAGTGCTGTATATGTCGGGGTACCCCGATCATCCGGTATTCGCGCAAGGCGGAATCAAGCGGGACACCGCGTTTCTTCAGAAACCGTTTACGCCGAACGTGTTGGTTCAGAAGGTCCGCGAAGTGCTAGACGGTGTCAAAGTCGCCTAGCCGGCCATGCTGTTCGCACGGCGGGTGGCTGGCTTGATCTTCCCCCTCGGTTCCGTTTATCGTGCCCCACAATACTTCACAGCAGGATGGATCAGCTATGAGTCAGCCAGGACGCGAACTCGATATTCAGGCTTTTCGCATTGACCGGGAACCGTTCTATGCGGAAGTGCGTGGCGAAGTCGGTTTGTTCACGATTGCCGCCAAGAGCAAAATGCCGGTGATGCTGAAGGGGCCGACCGGATGCGGGAAGACCCGCTTTGTGCAGCACATGGCGCACAAGCTGGGCCGGCCGTTGATTACGGTCGCCTGCCACGAAGACCTAACGGCGTCCGACCTGGTCGGGCGTTATTTGTTGAAGGGGCAGGAAACGGTGTGGGTGGACGGCCCGTTGACGGTCGGCGTGAAGCATGGCGCGATTGTGTATCTGGATGAAGTGGTTGAAGCGCGGAAAGACACCACCGTGATCATCCATCCGCTCAGCGATGATAGACGAGTGTTGCCGATCGAGAAAAAGGGCCAGATCATTGAGGCGGCCGAGGATTTTATGCTCGTGATTTCCTACAACCCCGGCTACCAGAGCGTGCTGAAGGATTTGAAGCAAAGTACCAAGCAGCGGTTCATGGCGATCGAGTTCGACTATCCGTCCCCTGCGATCGAAACGACCGTGGTGGAGCGAGAGGCCGGTGTGAGCCGCGAGATTGCCGAGAAGCTGGTGAAGCTCGGCGGCAAAGTCCGCAACCTCAAGAACCATGGATTGGAAGAGGGCGTGAGCACACGGTTGCTCATCTATGCCGGAACGTTGATCAAGCAGGGCGTCACACCCGAGCAGGCTTGCGATGTGGCCATTGCCCGCCCTATCACTGACGACGGGGATATGCAGCGCAGCATTCATGAACTGGTCAAAGCCATTTTCTAGTTCACGCTGTCACGATTTCATACGCGCATGACTCATCCGATCGTGCAGGATACTAAGGGCGGCGCGATCATCACGATTCAGGTCCAACCTAAGGCGTCGAAGTCCGAGTGTGTCGGTCTGCATGGTGATGCCCTCAAGATTCGTGTCGCGGCGCCTCCGATTGATGGCAGGGCGAACGAGGCCTTGCTTGCGTTCCTCGCAAAGCAGCTCAATGTGCCTCCGTCCGCGCTGGTGATTCATGCCGGGGCCGGAGGGCGGCACAAACGGGTGCTGTGCACAACGCTGAACGCGGCGGATGTGCTGGCACGATTGGGCCTGATCGCAGGGGAAGGATCGGTGCCCTTATGAACAGATGGGCGGTGGTTCTCGTTAGTGTGCTTTGTCTGGTGATGTCGGCCTGTGCCGGAGCAAAGCCGGTCCTATATCCGAATCCTCATTTTCAATCGGTCGGGAAAGATAGCGCGGAGCAGGACGTTGAGGTCTGCAAGCAGTTGGCCGAGTCTGCCGGCGCGGAAGAGGGCAGTGGCAAGGCCGGACGTGTGGCCGGGAGTACGGCGGTCGGCGCAGGTGTGGGTGCTGCGAGTGGCGCAGTCGGTGGTGCGATTTCCGGTGCGGCTGGGAAGGGATCGATCATTGGCGCGGCGAGCGGAGCGGTCTGGGGCCTCCTTACGGGGATCTTTTACGCATTCGCCGGTTCCTCACAGCCGAGTCAGGCCTATACGAATTTCGTGAATCGCTGCCTGCAAGAGAAGGGCTATGAAGTGACGGGGTGGCAGTGAGGGGGAGGAAGGGCCTGAGCCTCAAGGTTGTTTCGTGCTCGCCCAACGCGCGGTCTCAGAAGACCCTCGTTGGATGCGCGCAATAAAAACACCCCTGAGGCTCAGGCCATAAATGGAAGAAGGTGGTGCTCGGACAATGCGCGCAGTCGGAACCTCACCGATTCATCCGGCGGAGTGAGAAGAGAAGAAAGAAATCGGAGGGTGCTAGTTGTGTCGAATCCACGATGGCGGACATACGTTGCGGTGATATTGCTACTTAGTCTAGGGGCCTGTGCGGCGCCGGGGCCGGTGTTGCGCTCGAACAAGCATCTGCAATTGAGCGGGAAGGAAGGGGCGGAACAGGATATTTCAGCCTGTCAGGACAAAGCGGAACGGGCCGGGTTGAAATCCGGAGTCAACCGCTCCGGGAGTATCGCCAGCGGCGGGGTGTTGGGATTGATCATTGGGGCGGCCGGTGGGGCTTCAGCCGGCTTGATCGGAGGCGGTGCCGGTGTGGTGATCGGCGCGGCCGCCGGTGGAGGGTTGGGGTTGATTGGCGGACTGGCAGCCGGTGCATACAAACCGGTTGACCCTGATCCGGCCTATGCCGACGTGGTCGTGCGCTGTCTTATTGAAAAAGGCTACGACGTCAGCGGGTGGGAATGAGGGGGGAGTGGCGGGCGGCATCGGACTATGCTCTGTGCTCGCGACCGCCCACGCAAGACTCTATCAAATGGTCAATTAATGGCGGTGGTCGCTCAATGCGCGCAGTGAAGCATCGCCCGATCTCGCCTGCCGGTATGAATTGGAAGATAATTGGGAGAGACTGTTGGAGTTAACAAAGGTTACTCTTGCAGTCGGTGACGACGAGGTTGGTTGCTTTTTCAGCGGCATCGAGGTCAATGGTCAGCCACGCGAGTCCAGCTGGTCCGTCTTCTTTTTGTGAATTCCCCTCGATCACACTGACGATGTAGTAGCGGCCGGCCGGAATTTTGGTGAACCAGAAGTGGCCGGTTGGATTGGCCCTGGTCGTGCGGAGATAGGGGACGAGACGTTTATCCGTTTCCAGTTGCCGGAGGGCGTCATGGGCGCAGCTCACGGGCTGATGTGTCGCCGATGGGGCGTCGGGTGCCGCCGCATCGCCCGGTGAGGAACAGACGGTTGCTCTCACGCTATGGTCGAACCAGTAGCGGGTGTATTTCGTGACCGGAATCAGGTGGACTGGGGCGCCCGCTTGGGTGACGGCTTTTCCGGACGAAGCGCCGAGGAAAGCCTGGCCTGCCAAGGTGCCATGGCCCTTCTGCTTATAGGCCGCGAAATCCTTTTCATTGAATGCCGGGGCAGCGGTGGGACTGGATTCCACGGCTGCTCCCTGACTCAAGCCGATTCCGCCGGCCAAGAGTAGCCCCGCGACTCCGAGCGAGACACGCTGGGCTGGTCGTAGGGTGGTCATTTTGACGAAGGCGCGGGTTCGTCGGGAGGTGCGGTTGTCGCGGCAGCCTTGTGTTTTAGCGCGCGGCCTTTGTCGGGAGTAGGATCGGTGATGAGGCCGTAGATTTCCCGTCCCTCGTGCCCTTCCGGGAGATATTCGGTAATCGGCATGCCGTCCTCCCGCACAAACAGCAAGCAGTGGCAATATTTGTAGATCTGCATTTCATCGCAGGCGCACATCCACCGACGGAGTTTCGCTTCGGCCTGCTTATCCTTGTAGAAATTACAGGGGCAGAGGGGCTTTCCGAGCTCATCAATATGCATGGCCAGGCCTTTGACGACGGCCTCGGTCACGGCGGGGGTCGGATGCATCACGGTGCCGCTCTTCTCGGCAAACCCCTTCACGTATTTCCACATCTTCTCGAGGCTCTCTTGCTTGGGCTCGGCCATGCTGTCTCCCTTCAGGTCGGTGCGGCTGGCGCATGAACCGCTAGTTTACAAGCGCCAGGGCGTCCTTTACAATCCACCACTTCGCAAATTTAGCAGGATTTCGGCATCACTTTGGACAGACGGGCCATGGCTGATTCTCACGCGACAACAGAGTTGATCCATCGGTTGAGCGGCGACCTGGGGAAGGCCTCGGCTGAGCAGCTGGTCGCTCAATTGAGCGCACTCGACGGCAAGCCTGAGCCGGTGGCTACGGTCCTGTCACTCTTGGAGGAACTGACCGACGTGTCTGAAAAGATCGGATGCGCTGCGGTCGAGGCGCTGCCCGAATTAGCGCGCCGTGCCGGTCTTGTGTCGGTTCTGCCCTGGCTCAATCTTGGGATTGTCCTGGTCGAATCCTCCGGTGCGTCTGCCTTGAAGTATTTTAAGGAAAGCCCGCGCATCCTGGGGGTGGTGGACCAGCCGGCGGCTCGCAGCGTGATTCTCGCGGTCGGGGCCGAACTGGCCGAACAAGATGCCAATGTGACTTTGGAATATCTCCGGACGGCGCCGCTGCTTCTGGACGTGATTCCCGCGGAACAGTTACCGCCGTGGCTTGAAATCGGGGTGGAGTTGACGCAGGTCGATGTGGTGGTGGGGCTGGAGTATATCCGGCAGCTCGCGGCCATCGCGCCGGTCCTGCCGCTGAGTGAGGTGCGGCAGTGGGTCGGGTTCGGGATGAAGCTGATTCAGCCGAATGCGATCGGGAATCCGGACTATCTCGGTACGTTGGAGTTTCTCCGGACGAGTCCCGCGATTCTCGGGGACCTGGAACATCCGGCGCTCCGCCCGAAGGTCCTATCGCTTGGAGCGTTGCTGGCGGAGCACTCGCCCGAGTCCGCCATTGCCTGGTTAGCAGAGGCGCCGGCGCTCTTGCGGACATTGTCTTCGGTCGAGTGGCAGCTCAAAGTGGTGCAATACGGGGGATTGATCGCTGAACGGGATGCGGCGACGGCGCTGGCGTATCTGCGGCGCGCTCCGGAGATCGTGGGCATGATCGGAGACTCAGCCGAAGCGGTTACGCGATTTGAGAACTGGTTCAAAGCCGGCATGGAAGTGCTGGCCTATAGTATCGATGGCGCCCGGGCATATTTCGGGCTGGAGTCGCAGCGGGCATTGGCGTCGGTAGAGCAGGCCTTAAGCGGTGTGCCGTTGCGGCAAGTCGCCAGGACGGTCAAATTATTTGTGCAAGGGCTTTGTGGGTCGGAGGTACAGATTCAGGCCCTGCCGGAGACGGCGACGGATAGTCCGGCCCGCGCCACGGTCAGTGCCGATGGGAGGATCATCGCGCTTCCGGCGCTGCTCAGGAAATATCAGTCCTACGATGAGAATGTACGGCTCTATCTGGTGATGGCGGCGCATGAGGCGGGGCATATCGAGTTCGGGACCTATCGGCTCACGCTGGACTCGCTTCAGGAAATAGTCAGGGCTGTCTGTGACCGGTATGGGCGCGGTGCGCAACAGCCGGCGTCATTGGCGGCGTTGTTTCGGCTCTATCCGCACCCGCGTTTGATTCAAGATCTGTGGATTGTCCTGGAGGATGCGCGAGTCGAAGCACATTTACAGCGGGAATATCCCGGCCTTCAGCGGGATCTTCAGCGGGTGGCCGGCGAGGCGGTGACCCCGCGCGATCCGGCCCACGGACTAACGGTGAAGGAATTGCTCGTCGATTGTCTCTTGCGGCTCTCGACCGGCGAATCGGTCGAATCGGCTGTCCCCCGGGCGGTTCAAGGTGAAGCCGCATTGCTCTGGTCGATGTGTGCTCCGGTCTTGGCACCGGGGGCGTCCGCGGAGGAGGCCCTGCGGCTCGTTCATGCAGTCTATGTCCGTATGGAGGAGCTGCTAGCGCCCAAGGCCGAGATGATTCAGGGCGATCCGGTCCAGGATGTGCCGGAAGAGATAGGCGTGGGCCCGACAGCGTCCGAGGAAACCGGTGGTCCCTATCGCCCGATGACCAATTGGGTATACCGGGGAGAGATGAATCCAGAGTTTATTTCGCGGGATCAGGCGCAGGGACGGGAAGATGCCGAGGGGCAGGCGCCGGGCGAACGTGTGGCCAGCGGCGGTGGTGGGTCCAAGGAGCAAGGCGGCCAGCAGCGCTCAGGCGGTGAACGGCACGAGACAATGAGCGACGTGATGGGCGGCGGACGTGCGTTACCCGCGGTTGTCGATGAGCTGCTCGCGTTGCCGGTAGAGGAACGCCCGTTGGCAGAGACAAGTGGTCCGGGGGTGAAGCGGATTCGGTACCCGGAATGGGATGTGACGATCCAAGACTATCGCGTGCAGTGGTGTCAGGTGGTGGAGCAGCCGGCCGAATCCGGGTCGGATGAGGTCGTTGAAGCGGCGCTTTCGACGCACAGTAGTGCGGTCAAATCGCTCCGTCGATTCTTCGAGAGCCTGCGTCCCCCGGCATTCCGGCGTACGGCAGCGCAGGCCGACGGCGAGGATTTGGATATCGATGCCCTGGTTCGCCGGGTCGCAGAGCAGCAGGCCGGCATGGAAGGCAACGATCGCATCTACGTCCGGCATGAGAAGAAAGAGCGGGATGTGGCCGTGGCGTTTCTCGTGGATGTGAGCGGGTCGACCAGCCGGCAACTGGAAAGCGGGCGGCGGGTGATCGACATCGAGAAGGAAAGTCTGGTACTTCTGTGCGAAGCGTTGGAGGCGGTCGGTGACCAGTACGGGGTGTATGCCTATTCCGGACAGGGTCGAGGGCAGGTCGAGTTCTCGGTGGTGAAAGAATTCGACGAGCCATTGGGGCGGGCAACGGCCCACCGATTGGGCGGGCTGGTCCCGCGGCAGCAGAACCGCGACGGCGCGGCCATTCGCCATGCGACGGCCAAGCTGAGGGCCTGTGAGGCCCGCACGAAATTGTTGGTTCTGGTGAGCGATGGCCGGCCTCTGGATGGGGACTATAAAGATGACTATTCGCTCGAAGATACTAAGGCGGCGCTGCGCGAGGCGCGGCAGGCCGGGATCGATCCCTTCTGTGTCACGATCGACCGGGAGGCTGATGCCTATCTTCGGCGCATGTATGGCGATGTGCGGTTTGCCGTGATCGACCGGGTGGAATCGTTGCCGGCCCGGTTGCCACGGATTTATCAACGATTGACGACGTAGGCCTATGTCCGATACATCTGCGCGACCTGCGGTTCCGCCGTGGCTCTATAAATTGTTTACAGGGCATCAGTATCCCTATGTGCGCCGGCTGGCAAAGTTCGGTCAGCCGGTGGTTCCTGGCGAGGATCGTCAGGAGCCCACCAAAGACATGATTGACGCTAAATTCTGGGAGGTCTATCCGCGCTGTTGGGTCAAGATCCTTCAGGAGGTCAAAGTCGGGATGATCGTGGTCTTTCACGACCTGGGCGAGTATCCGGCAGGCGGGTATCAGGCCCTGGTGGACGATCCGGACGCGTTTCTGTCAGCGACCTATGGCAAGAAGAAGATCAAGGTCAATTTTTACGACGGGGACAATTTCGTCTGTACGATCAATTTCAAGGTGGCGGGTTGGACAGAGCACGAGGGGGGGCATTGACGGGTTCAGCGTATCCTTTGTGCTCGCGCCCCGCGCGCGCGGGATTGATTGATGGAAGAGCTGTTGCGGGAGGCGCTCGGTGCATGTGCGCAGTGCAGGATGCGCTGAATCCGTCAAGGGGAATGGGGAGTAGGGAGAGAAGAGGGCAAGACTTAGGAGCTGAGGTGTGATGATGGGGCGACCGAAGATTACGGTGGTGGGTGCGGGCAATGTCGGTGGGACGGCGGCGCAGCGGTTAGCCGAACGAGACCGGTACGATGTGGTGCTGGTCGACATTGTCGAAGGCGTTCCGCAGGGGAAAGCGCTTGATATGGCCCAGGCCGGTCCGGTCTGCGGCTATAGCACCAATGTGGTCGGGACCAACGGCTATGAGGAAACCGCCGGGTCTGCGGTGGCGGTGATCACATCGGGGATTGCGCGGAAGCCCGGCATGAGCCGGGACGAACTGCTGACCACCAACGCCAAGATCGTGCAGTCGGTGGTGAAAGAGCTCATTGCCCGTTCGCCCGAGGTGATTCTATTACTCGTGACCAATCCACTTGATGCGATGGTGCATGTGGCGTTGAAGGTCAGCAAGTTTCCCAAGTCGCGGGTGATCGGCATGGCCGGCGTGCTTGATTCGGCGCGTATGCGCACGTTTATCGCGAACGAATTGAATGTGCCGGGACCTGATGTGGAAGCCATGGTGCTCGGCGGGCACGGCGACACGATGGTGCCGCTACCCCGATACACCACGGTCAAAAGCAAGCCGGTGTCGGAGCTCATTCCTAAGGACCGGCTTGATGCGATTGTCAAACGCACGCGGGAGGGTGGAGCTGAGATCGTGGGCCTGCTGAAGACCGGGAGCGCGTTCTATGCTCCGTCCGCTTCGGCGGTCGATATGGTCGATGCGATCATGCTGGATCAAAAGCGGGTATTACCGTCGGCGGTGTTGTGCGAAGGGGAATACGGGCTGAAAAATGTCATTGTGGGGGTGCCGGTGAAGCTGGGACGCGGCGGGGCGGAGCAGGTTATTGAGTATGACTTGACGGCGGACGAGCGGACAGCCCTGGAGGCTTCTGCGACGGCGGTGCGGGAACTGTGCGCGAATGTCGATCGTTTGATGGCGTAGGGTCAGTGTGCCGGCGTTGGGCCGGTGGCGTGACAAATGTGGAGGGCTGCCGCATCAGGTGCAGTCGAGCAATAAACCGTGTGAGGAGAGGGAACTATGAAATTTCTTGAAGATCCGATGCAGACGATCGGTGCGGGATTCGCACTGGCCGTCGTTTTGATAGGGGTGTTTCTCGGTATGTCCGGGGTCGGCGCGGGTGAGGTCGATTGGTTGGGCATGATCATGCGCTGGGTGCATTTTCTCGCGGGTATCACTTGGATCGGGATTTTGTATTTCTTTAATCTAATCAACGCCGGGTTTCTTAAGAGCCTCGATGGTCCCACGAAAAATATCGTGATTCCGAAGCTCATGCCGGCAGCGCTCAACTGGTTCCGCCACGGGGCCTCGGTCACCGTGCTGGCGGGCATCGGGCTGTATGGTTACATGTACGCCAAGGGCGGAACGGGAGCCATCGCGGTGGGAATAGGCGGATTGCTGGGTATCATTATGATGGCCAATGTCCATGCGATCATCTGGCCCAACCAGAAGAAGATTATCGCGGCCGTGACGGCAGCGGCGCAGGGAACCCCGGCGCCGGCTGAAATGGCGCAATGGGGGAGGACGGCCCTCCTCGCCTCCCGGGTGAACTTCATGTTGTCGATTCCCATGCTGTTTTTCATGGGGGCCGGCAGCCATCTCAAGTAGTTTGGTTTTCGCCATTTCGCCGGTCCGGGAAAGCCCGGCCGGCGAAATGGATCTCGCCTCCGGTACCCTTCCCCGATTGCCCTACATGCCTACCAAGACCATAGGGCCCTTGCCCTAACTGCTTGAGATTCAGGCCTATTCCCCATCAGTTGCCTTGACGGAGACGCATAGTCAGCCGTATAGTACGGCTTCTAAACTCGCGGATTTTTTCGAAGGATTGTCTATGTCCATTGCGACTGAACCCCGTCTAGTCCAGAAGCTTGAGGGCGCACCTTGGGAGATCGAAGGGTATCTCAAGGTGGGAGGCTACGAGGCGTGGAAGCGGTGTGTCGACGGCATGAAAGCCGACGACGTCGTGGCCGAATTGAAGAAGGCCGGGCTGCGAGGGCGGGGCGGCGCCGGATTCCCGACGGGGGTCAAATGGGACAAGGTGCTGAATCATCGAGTCAAAGAACACTACTTTGTGTGCAATGCCGGCGAGCATGAACCCGGAACGTTCAAGGACCGCTACTTGCTCAAGACGCTTCCGCACCAATTGATCGAGGGCTGCTTGATCGCCGCCCATACCGTTCAGGCCAAGGCGGCCTTCATTTATGCGAATCATGAATACGAGGAAGAGCGGGAGAATCTGAAGAAGGCGATCGCGCAAGCCAGAGCACGAGGCTTCCTAGGGAAGAATGTGTTGGGGAAGGGATATGACATCGAGCTGGAGGTATTCGAAGGCCATGGGAGCTATGTGGCCGGAGAAGAGACGGCGATGTTGGAATCCATGCAGGGCCGTCCGGCCATGCCCCGTCAGAAACCCCCGTTTTATCCGACGGATTTCGGCCTCTACGGGAAGCCGACGTTAGTGAACAATGTAGAGACACTCTGCAACATCCCACGGATTTTGTATAAGGGCGCAGCCTGGTTTACGCAGGTCGGAACGGAGAAGTGCCCCGGTACGATGATGTTCTCGCTGAGCGGGTCGGTGAATCGCCCCGGAGTCTATGAGATGCCGATGGGCGTGACCATCCGTGAGTTGATCGAAAAGTGCGGCGGCGGCGTCAAGGGCGGCCGCCAGATCAAGGCGGTATTCCCCGGTGGCCCGGCCTTCTCGATGGTCACGGCCGATCAGCTTGATTTGCAGATGGACTTCGATTCGCTCAAGAAAGCTGGAACGGGATTGGGGAGTGCGGGAACGATTGTGATCGACGATGCGACCTGCATGGTGGCTGCGACGCTGAAATACTCGAATTTTTTCAAGGGTGAGAGCTGCGGGCAATGTCCGCCTTGCCGGATGGGGACGAACAATCTGGCCACATTGATCGCGAAGATCGAAGAAGGCCAGGGTACGCAAAAAGATATGGATAGCCTATTGCAGCTCTGCGGTTTCGTGAAGGGGACCGGCTACTGCACCCTGGTGACCGGTGCCGCGGTTCTGGTGCAGAGCAGCGTGAAGTCGTTCCAGAAAGAGTACGAAGAGCATCTCCGTTTGCAGCGTTGTCCGTTCAAACCGGCGGCGGTGGGGGCATAGGAATCGATCATGCCGCGCGTGACCTTCATCCATCCCCAAGGGAAAAGTGGCACGGTGACCAGAAACCTGACCTTGCTGGATGCCGCTAAGGAGTTGGGGTTCTCGCTGAATCACGATTGCGGGGGCAATGCGTCTTGTACGACTTGCCGGGTCGAGGTGCAGTCAGGCAGCGAGAATCTATCAGAGATCGATTTCGATGAGCAGGATCTGCTGGACCGGGAAGACTTAAGTCAGTCCTGGAATCGACTGGGCTGCCAGGCGAGAGTGTTGGGCGATGTGGTCGTGCGGGTGCCGGAGTCCAAGTTTGCGGATCCTAAGTTTGTTGAGCCTTCAGACATACAATCGGAGGCGCAGGGAGTTGATATTCGGTAGAGAGGTGTTACACTAAGCCAACCCGGATCGCAGGTTGCGGATCTGGAGATACAGGAGGAAGACAATGGTTACCATTTCAGCAGTTGCAGAACAGAAGATCCGAGAGCTCATGGCAGAAGAGAAGGACGTGGTCGGCCTTCGCGTCTATGTGCGCGGCGGCGGGTGCCATGGGTACCAATATGGGATGGCGTTTGAGTCCAAGATGGGCGAAGACGACACCGTCATTGAAAAGGGTGACGTGAAGGTCATCATGGATTCTCAGAGTGCCCCTCTCTTGCAGGGTGCCGAAGTCGATTATGTCGACAGCGTCCAGGGTTCAGGATTCTCGATCAAGAATCCGCAAGCCAAGACGACCTGCGGCTGCGGCAGCTCCTTCAGTGCCTAAGCGGATTGGCCGGAAGGAAGAGGACGCGCACTCTGCCTACAGTTTTTAGATAGTACGAAGCCAGGGTTGCCCGCGAGGGGAATCCTGGCTTCGTTTTTTATCGATTTCAGTGTGGATGGTATGGGACAAGGCAGCATCACCAGGCGGTATCGATTCTGCGCCGCACATCGGTTGCACACCAACCATTTGTCGGTTGAAGAAAACCGGGTAGTCTTCGGCAAGTGCAACAATCCCAACGGGCACGGGCATAATTATGTGGTGCTTGTGACGATCGGGGGGCCAGGTGACGCGCAGCCAGGACATATGGTGGGCGTCGAACTCCTTGACCGGATTGTGACGGAGCAGATTGTGAACCGGTTCGATCACCAGGATCTGAACCAGGATCCTGAATTTGCGACGCAGACAACGACGGGGGAAAACCTGGTGCTGCTGATCTGGGACTTGCTCGTCAAAGAGATTCCGGACGGGCAGCTCAAGAAAGTCGCGGTTATCGAGACGAGGGACAACTATTTCGAATATACGGGGGCGGCCCCGATTGCGGCAAGATCTTAGGGAGACACTATGGCCAATCGAGCGGCAGTGCAGCGGCGAAAGCCGATGGAAGACGAGAGCGGGACGGGACGACCCGCGGATCTGGGCGTCCTGCAATCACTCGTCACGGAGACCTTGCTGGCGCTTGGGGAGAATCCCGGTCGTAACGGGCTGCTCAAGACGCCCGAGCGCGTGGCCAAAGCGCTCGCCTTCATGACGCAGGGCTATCACCGGGACATTGACCAATTGCTGAACGGAGCCCTCTTTCCCATCGAGTATGACGAAATGGTCATTGTGAAAGATATCGACTTCTATAGCATGTGCGAGCACCACCTGCTGCCGTTCTA
>CAZXNN010000044.1:0-13943 GCA_964641915.1 uncultured Nitrospira sp.
CTTGGCCTCAGCGAGGCTGCCTAGGACAGGCGCTTCGAAATAGTCTCCTCCGCCATCGGACACCGAGCGTTGGAGTGCACGGCTTTCATCCGGGCTGATGGTGCCCATCTGAATAATGGTTCGACCACGGAGATCCACCGGCACAGTGGAGGGGAACAGGACCGAGCGAATCGCGGCGGCATCGGTAAGAAAGAGAAGGGCGCAGTCTGTGGTGGCCACAGCGTCATCAGCTGTCGCAGCCACTGTGATGCCGTACGCGCGGAGGGGATCGGTCTTAGAAACCGTGCGATTGTAGACCGTGACGGCATGCCCCGAGTCATGCAGCCGTTCTGCAACGGCTCGTCCGAGTAAGCCAATCCCTACAATTGCTACGCGCATGAGACCGTCGCCTTTCCTCTGTCAGCGGGCTGATCTCGGGAGTTGTCGTACCTGTGCTGTGAGGTGATGGGGAAATCCCCGCACGGTTGCGATGAATCCCCCAAATCGGGGAAGCGGTTGATTGTATCGGAGCGGCAGTCCCGCGCCATCGCTCGCTGATCCGCCGGCCTCTTCGAGCAAGAGCGTTCCGGCCGCCACATCCCACTCATTTTCCGGCTCGAAGGTGATGACGCCGTGAATCGTCCCGCTGGCCGCCAGCGCCAACGCCCAGGCGATAGAGCGCATCGGGCGACTCGTCATATGCGGCTCGATCGATCTGAATCGTCCCACATGGAGTTCCCATGGACTGAGTGCGATCGTCGGCAGTTGGTCGGTCTCTGAGCCTTGACGTGGGGCCAGTGCGCCATTCAGACGGAGTCCCTGGCCGCGGATTGCGGTATAGAGCTCGTTGGTCGACGGATTAAAGATCGCCGCCAGCACCGGCTGCGTGTCTTTCAGCAACGCCACGGAGATGCAATATTCCGGCTCGTGCCGGATGAAGGCTTTGGTCCCGTCGATGGGATCGATGACCCAGACGCGGGGTTTAGTCAGCCGGGCGTCGGTATCGGGGGTTTCTTCAGACAGCCATCCGTCGTGTGGAAAGTGCCCGAGCAGACGATCCATGAGGATGTCATTGACGGCATGGTCGGCCGAGGTAACCGGAGAATCGTCCGGTTTGGTATAGATCTGATATCCATCCGTGGCCAGTCGCAAGGCTTCGGCGCCGGCTTCGCGAATCGCGGTGGTGAGGACCTGATATTCCTGTTCCCAAGGCATAGTGCAGAGTAGCAAGGTCGCGCTGAGATTGGAAGCCGGCTCTGTCGGTCGCTTGACCTCCCGAGAGAATCTGCGTACAAGCAGAGCACGTATGAAACTTGTCCAAAAACGCTCGAAGAAAATCGGGTTGCCGCCGGGGACGCTGGTTCATATCGGTGAGAAAAAAGCCGACACCGTGACCATGACCGTCTTCGACTATGCCGGTGCGCGCTGCGATGAGCGGACGGTGACCAACCCGGAAGAGTTGCAGCCGCCCGCGGATGAGTCCGTCACCTGGGTGGATATCGGCGGGGTTCACAAGCTCGATCTGCTCGAAGCCTTCGGAAAGCAATTCTCACTCCATCCGCTGCTGCTTGAAGATATTGCCAACACCGATCAGCGTCCGAAGCTCGACGACTATGAGTCCTACCTGTTTCTGGTCATGAAAGTACTGTCCGTTACAGACACGCACGATTTGCTCGTCGAGCAGGTCAGTTTCGTCATCGGACGGAACTTCGTCTTGTCATTTCAGGAAAACGGCACTGACGTCTTCAAGCCGGTGCGGGAACGGTTGCGCGGTGGCAAGGGTCGTCTGCGGCAGAGTGGCGCCGACTATCTGCTGTATGCCTTGGTGGATGCGATCGTGGATCAGTATTTTCTGGTCCTCGAATCTCTCGGTGAGAAAATTGAATTATTGCAAGAGAAAGTGGTGGCTGATCCCAAGCCGGACACGCTGAGGGAAGTTCACGCCCTCAAACGACAGTTGCTATTTCTTCGCCGGGCGGTGTGGCCGCTTCGGGAAGCGACGAACGGCCTCTCCCGATCAGACTGCCCCTTTCTGCATGAACCGACCAAAGTCTTCTTCAGGGATGTGTACGATCATGTCGTGCAGATCGTCGATACGATCGAAACCTTGCGCGAGATGGTCTCAGCCAGCCTTGATATTTACCTGTCCAGTGTCAGCTACCGCCTCAACACAGTGATGCGAGTCTTGACGGTCATCACTACGATTTTCATGCCGTTGAGCTTTATCGCGAGCATCTATGGCATGAACTTCGACTATATGCCCGAGTTGAAATCGGAGTGGGGCTACCCGGCAGTGCTAGCGGCGATGGGGTTGATTGCCGCAGGGATGCTCATTGCGTTCCGGCAACGACGCTGGCTCTAGCAGACCACTCCGTCCTATTCCTGGGTTTCGACCCGATCCACAAAATAGTCGGTCTCTCCGAAGCAGGTCGTGGGGAGGTAGCGGTATTCCTTGTAGTGGAGGATCACGCGCTTGCCCAGGACTTTATCGAGCTCGGCGGCGACCCGTTCGTCTCGGACGGTGAAGCTCCAAAGTACCGGAGCGACGCCCGGCACCGTCGTCATGGCCAGCTCGCCCTCATACGTTTTGCAGACCCATCCCTTTTGAGAGAACTTCTGGATGTAACCCGCTCGACTCCCGTCGGAGTAACTCAGGTTGAAGGCGATGAGCAGATAGGCAGCCCCCAGGAAGAGCAGCACGGTCAGCAGGAATGTGGGACGCAAGAACTTCATGGGCTAGGTCCTCAGTTCATGACGGAATATCGGCGAACAACCATGGCGCTTCGGCTTTCCGTTTCTTTTCATAGGCGGAAATGGCGGACTCGTGTTGCAGCGTCAGGCCGATTGAATCGAGTCCGCGATAGAGACAATCTTTGCGGAACGGATCAATCGTGAATGTGCAGAGCTTTCCGCCTGGCGTGGCGACGGTTTGCTTGCCGAGATCCACCGTCAGCTGGTAGCCCGGCGTAGCCAGTACGTCATGCATCATCGCCAGGACCTCGTCGGCTGTGAGGACCACGGGCAGAATGCCGTTTTGAAAGCAATTATTGTAGAAAATGTCGGCAAAGCTCGGTGCGATCACGCAGCGAAATCCCTGATCGAGCAGGGCCCAGGGGGCATGTTCACGGGACGAGCCGCAACCGAAGTTGTCGCGGGTCAACAAAATCGTGGCGCCTTGGTAGCGGGCTTGATTCAGGAAGAACTGTGGGTCCGGCGACCCGTCTTTCTGTTTCTTCCAGTCGAAGAACAATCCCTCGCGCAGTCCCGTGCGCTTGATCGTCTTCAAGTATTGCTTTGGAATGATCTGGTCCGTATCGACGTTGACCCGATCCAGGGGAGCGACTAAGCCAGTGAGCGTGGTAAATGCTTGCATGGCGTCTTTTAACTCCAATGGCGAATATCGATAAAGTGTCCCTCGACGGCCGCCGCAACGGCCATGGCCGGGGAGACGAGATGTGTGCGTCCGCCCGCTCCCTGCCGCCCTTCGAAATTGCGATTGCTGGTTGAGGCGCAACGTTCGCCCGGTTTCAGCACATCGGCGTTCATCGCGAGGCACATGCTGCAGCCAGCCTCCCGCCACTCGAACCCGGCTTCGCGGAAAATCTTGTCGAGGCCTTCCTGTTCGGCCTGCTGTTTGACGAGACCGGAGCCGGGCACCACCATCGCATGCACGGTCTTGGCAACGTGTTTGCCTTTGGCCAGCGACGCGGCGAGACGCAAGTCTTCAATGCGAGAATTCGTGCAGGACCCGATAAATACCTTGTCGATCGTGATGTCCGCGATCGGCATGTTGGCGGCGAGTCCCATGTATTCCAGCGCGCGTTCGGTGGCCTTGCGGGTATTGTCGTCGGTCATCGTGGCCGGGTCCGGAACCCGCTGATCCACTCCGAGCACCATACCGGGACTGGTTCCCCAGCTGACTTGCGGGGCGATGTCCTCGGCCCGCATGACTAGCGTGGCGTCATACTTCGCGTCGGGATCCGTCTTCAATTGTTCCCATGCCCGCACGGCCTGCTCGAACAGCGCGTCCTTTGGGGCCAAGGGACGTCCTTTAATATAGGCGGTGGTCTTCTCATCCGGAGCGACCATGCCGGCGCGGGCTCCGCCCTCGATCGACATGTTGCACAGGGTCATACGGCCTTCCATGCTCAAGGCGCGAATGGCCGATCCGGTATATTCGATGACATACCCGGTCCCGCCGGCCGTGCCGATCTTGCCGATGATGGCGAGAATGATGTCCTTGGCAGAGCAACGATCTGAGAGGACGCCGTCGACGCGGATCTCCATCGTCTTAGGCCGCTTCTGAACCAAGCATTGCGTTGCCAGCACATGCTCGACTTCGCTGGTGCCGATGCCGAAGGCCAGAGCGCCGAACGCGCCGTGCGTGGAGGTATGAGAATCGCCGCAGACGATCGTCGTGCCGGGGAGCGTAAATCCTTGTTCCGGGCCGATGACGTGGACGACTCCTTGACGGATGTCGTTCATCCCGAACAGCGTAATATTGAAATCCCGGCAGTTGTCTTCCAGTGTCTGGATTTGTTTGGCGCTGATGGCATCGGCAATACCGAGACGGCGGTCCGTCGTCGGGACATTGTGGTCCGGGACCGCGAGCGTCGCGGCCGGGCGGCGCGGACGGCGACCGGAGAGCTTTAAGCCTTCGAAGGCCTGCGGCGAGGTAACTTCATGGACCAGCTGCCGATCGATATACAACAGTGTCGTCCCGTCCGGTTCTTCCCGTACGAGATGCGTGTCCCAAATCTTATCGAATAGTGTCTTGCCTGCCATGACGTGCTCCTCACTAACCGGTACCAGCGGAGTGTAAAGGACCGTCATTATACATAGGGCTCAGGCGGCATGCCAGGGAGGGGCGCACGACCTCGGTAGACTTCAGAAATTTCCAGGACTGCCGATACGGATTATGATGAGCGACCACACACTCAATCCCGATCATATCTCGATCCCTCGCTGGACCATTGCCCGGGATATCCGCTCGCTGGGCTGTGTGTTCTGCCATTCCATCATCGTGCGCGTGACCACCGATACTCGGCAAGTGGCATTCTGTAGCTGTCGGCTCGTCGAATACCGCCTGCTCCCGAAACCGACCCCCCGCAAGGCCAATTCGGCCAAGCCCTGATTCCCTCGCTTGTCTTGCCCGTTCAGACGTGATAGCAGCATGGCATGTCGACCGACGACGTGTCTCACCGCTTTTCGATTACATGGTCACAGCTGCTCCTGGATAGCTTTCGGCGCTGGACCGGGCGGGATTTGCTGATCCGAACCGGCACACCAGACGCGCAGGCGCAAGCGCTATTTGCTGCGCCCTTCGTGGTGGTATCGCATGACACACAGCCCGATCCGATGTTGAATTACGGCAACCAGCAGGCTCTCGAACTATGGGAGCTGTCGTGGGCACAATTGACGAACATGCCCTCTCGCCTTACCGCGGAGCCCATGAACCGCGATGAGCGCGCCCGCATGTTGGCGGTGGCTGAAAAGCAGGGATACTATTCCGGCTATCGGGGAATCAGAATCTCTTCCACTGGTAAGCGGTTTCTAGTTGAAGATGCCACCGTCTGGAGTGTCATCGATGGCCGGGGGATTCGAGTGGGCCAGGCTGCCACATTCGGTCGTTGGACTATGGTGGAATAGCGTAGCCCAGTTGGAGCGATTCCCGGGATTCGTGTAGGCGGTTACGCGATGTGCTTGGTCTGAGGGGAACTGAACTCTCGGCTAGGTCCAGAGTTCTAT
The DNA here is from genome assembly GCA_964641915.1 of uncultured Nitrospira sp. Lineage (GTDB taxonomy): Bacteria > Nitrospirota > Nitrospiria > Nitrospirales > Nitrospiraceae > Nitrospira_D. The sequence goes on from CAZXNN010000044.1 coordinate 5,728, forward strand.
GGGGCCGTGGTTGGCCAGGCCGCGGAGCAAATCCTGTTTGGAGATAATGCCGACTGGCTGTCGATTGGCATCGAGGATCGGCAATGCCCCGACTCGCTCGTCCATCATGACCCGGGCGATTTCCCGAATGTCGGTCGTGGGTGCCGCGGAAAGCACGCGAGGGCTCATGATTTCTGCTAACCGCCGATGGGCAGCGGTGCTCTGAATGCCGGCAATGACGAGATCGGGGGCGTGGCGGATCAGATCCCGGTCCGAGACCATTCCGACCAGTGTGCCATGGACGGAGGAAATCGGCAGATGGCGGAATGCTCGGCGCGTCATCAAGTTCCACGCTTCGACAAGGGTGGCGTCGGAAGGCAAGGTGATGACCGGGGTTGTCATCAAATCTCTGGCCAGGATGGCCGGCTTGGGAGGCCGCGTCTGCTTGGTCTGTTCTTGGTAAGCCTGTTGTGCCGCCAACTTCGTTCGGTCCCCGGCTGGGTGACGGGAATCCTGGCCTGCCTGGTTATCGACGGCATCGACCAGCGGGGCTCGGGGTGTCACCGGTTTGACCGGATAGGTTTCGGCAACTCCAGTGATGGCTTGGACCACTGCCATGGAAGTCTCTCCTCGCCCGTAGTATCGGTGAACTGCGGGAAATACTTAAGCTGAGAAAGCTGAGTCGCTGAGGACAGTGGGGATAGGGGCGGAACTAGGGGGTTAAGCCTTGGGTGGAATGGGGCATTCCGCTACGAATTGGAAACGGGGTTGCGGTCGACCCTCGACCACCACGGTCTCAAGAAACATGACCAGCGGTCTCACCCAGAGGCTCTTTTCGCCATAGAGCGCGCGGTAGACGACGACCTCCTCCTCCGTTTCGGAGTGTTTCGCCACACCGATGACTTCGTAGTCGTTTCCCTTGTAGTGTTGATAGCGGCCTGGCTGAATCATGGTGTATCCTTTCTTGCCTCGACTATAAATGGAAGGTGTATGACAACTCAACGGACACATGACGTGGTGGTGATCGGCGGCGGCTCAGCCGGCTATGCGGCGGCACGGACGGCCCGTGAGGCGGGAGCGGATGTGGCGATCGTTGATCAGGGCCCGCTAGGCGGGCTCTGTATTCTGCGAGGCTGCATGCCAACGAAGGCCATCTTGCGATCGGCTGAGGTTGCCGCTGTGATGCGGCGGGCTCCTGAATTCGGTCTGTCGCCGGTCGAGGTCCGCGCCAGCCTCCCGGCAATTGTCGATCGAAAGAATCGCTTAGTCCGGGAGTTCGCCGAGTACCGGATTCAGCAATTGCGCGATCCGGCCTTTACGCTCTACGAAGCGCCGGCGACTTTTCTTTCCCCCGATCGGCTGCAGGTTGGTTCGACGAGCCTGGCCGCGAAATCCTTCATCATTGCCACCGGATCGGTTCCGCGCGAGGTGGCGATTCCGGGTCTGACGGAGGCGGGTTGTGTCACCAGCGACAGTCTGCTGGATCGACGGGAGCAGCCGGAGTCGCTCATCGTGTTGGGGGCCGGACCCGTGGGTTTGGAGTTTGCCCAGTTTTTCGCGCGGATCGGCACGCAGGTCACCCTTGTGCAGCGGGCGCCTCATGTGCTGTCCCATCTTGATGTCGACGTCGGGGTCGCACTCGGACAGGCACTGGCCGCCGAAGGCCTTCGTGTCATGACCGACCGGCAGGCGCTCCGCGTAGAGAGAGACGGGAACAAGATGGCGGTGTCCGTCCTGCATAAAGAGGAGGAAGAGGTCCTGCTTGGCGATCTCGTGCTCAACGCGCTTGGCCGGCTTCCGAACATCGCCGGGCTGGATCTGTCGGCGGCCCAGGTGACGGTGGATGCCGGTCGTGTGGTCGTGGATGACGAGATGCGGACATCGCAGCCCCACATTTTTGCCGTCGGAGACGTCACGAATCTCTACGATGTGGTGCACGTTGCCATTCAACAGGGTGAGCTGGCGGGGTGGAATGCCTGCCATCCAGGCGATCCTCCCAGACGATTCGACGATCGGCTGGTGGCGGAAGTCATCTTTACCGAGCCCCAAGTCGCTGCGGTGGGTCTGACGGAAAAAGCCTGCCGTGCTCGCGGCCTCTCCTATCTCACCGGGACCTATCCGTTTGCCGACCACGGAAAGGCTCTGTGTCTCGGGAGCACGCAAGGGTTTGTGAAATTGATGGCAGACCGCGCAAGCGGGACTGTCCTTGGCGCCGAGATTGTCGGGCCGGACTCCGGAGAGCTGATTCATGAGCTGATTGCTGTGATGTACTATCACGGGACCGTGCACGATCTTCTTCGAATCCCGCACTACCATCCGACGCTGGCTGAGATTGTGACCTATCCGGCCGAATCCATTGTTGAGCAGATGCGAAGATCATGATTTGTCGATTCCCAACGGGCGCCTGCATACTGGCTTTTGCGCTGGTCTCAATGATCTCCTGCGAACAGCAAACCTGGGAGTCGGCGATGGCGGCTGGCCAGCGGGCGCTGCAGAAGGGGGACTACTCTGAGGCGGAACATATTTTTGCCGCGGCTGTGAAAAAAGCCGAGTCCCAGTACGGATTGAAAGACCGGCATATGGCCGTCGCGCTGTCGAGTGTGGCGCAGGCCTTGACGGCGCAGAGTAAGTATGTGGAAGCAGAACCGGCGTACCTGCAGGCTTTGAAGATATACCAGGAGGCGTACGGAGAAAGTCATGCCGATGTGGCTGCGACGTTGAATAACCTTGGCGTCTTGCATCGGAAGCACGGACAATACGCGGAGGCCGGACCATTGCTCATGCGCGCGCTCGCGATCAAAGAGCGTCTCTATGGTCCTGATCATCCCGATGTCGCCCTTACCTTGCACAATCTGGGACAGGTCTATGTCTCGCAAGGAGTTCCGGAGAGGGCGGAACCGCTCTATCGGCGCGCGTTGGCCATTCGAGAGAAGGCGCTCGGGGAAACCCATCGGGATGTGGAAAAAAGCTTGGGCGAGCTCATTGTCGTGTTACAGACATTGCATCGTGGAGCCGATGCGGCGCCGTTGGAGGGACGGCTATCGGCGATCAAGCGACGGCGGAGTTGAAGTCCGGCTTCTGTCCAGTGTAGCGTACTCCTATGTCAGCGCAAAGACACGAAACAGAGGTCAATTGGCGCATGCAGGGCATGATCGCACGGGCGGTCGGTATCGTGGCCATTGCCCTTGGATTTGTGTTTGGTATGGACGGGCTCGACGATCCCGGCTCCCATTGGCTGCATACGGCCCTGGGCCTCCTGACCACCGGCATGCTGGCGCAAGGGTATGCGCTCTACTGCTCGATCAAACGTATGCAGCAACTGAATTCCCAATCATGAATCGTCACATCCCAGCCTTTCGTTCGACAGTCTGTGGGCTTGTCATTGTCATGGCAATGATGGTGGCCTGCGGCGGTCCCTGGCGTGATACCTACTTCAAGAAGGGAGTAGATCGACTCACGCAGCAGGAGGTTCGCGAAAAGTTGGGCAATCCTCATACGGCCAAAACGCCGGCGTTGGGGGGAGACAGCATCTGGACGTACCGGGTCCCGATGGGCGACAAAGAGCTGGAGTCCATGGCGTCTCCTGGGCTCAGCGGTGCCGGTGAGTCTATTGGCGCCCTCCTGGGGAAGCCGGGAGAGGGGCCGAAACCAACGTTGTATTGTTATCGATATATACTCACGTTCAACGAGCAGACTGTTCTGAAGTCTTGGAAGCGCGAAGAGTGTGTCCCAGGTACCCGCGAAACCCTCATGGCGCAATAACCGGTTGGGCCGGCGCCACGGACTAAAGTAATCCCGCCAATCGATTGATGCTCAACGTCGTCTGGCCGAAGAATAGCTGAAAGGCGTGGTAGTCTTTTTGCCCTACCTGGCGCGGGGTCGGGCCGTTGTCGCAATACAGCATGCCGATGGGCCTGGTTCCGACGCGGAGCGGTGCGATGATGGCCGACCCGGGGTCCCACGTTCGGAGAAATTTGGGATTGATGGAGTCGCTGAGAGGGACGGTGAAATCTTCGATCCAGACGGCATCGGACCGCTTCATCAGCTGCAAGAAGTGCGGATGCTCCTGTGTCAGCGAGCCGGACAGACTGGCGATATAGGGAGCCGGCTCTTCCACTCCAAGGATCAAGCGTCCCATCAGCTGATCGGTATTGTTTGGGTTCAGCAAGGCCAGGGCCACCCGTGCAAAACCAGCGTCCCGGTGCAGAGCATGCACCAATGTGCTCAGGAGCGTGTTGATATCTTTGGCCTCTCGCAAGGCGGTTTGCAGCAGTTGCAGCGTCTCGAGCGGATTCGTCTCAATCGCACTGGGGCCGCGTTTTTGCGGCGTGATCGTGGGCGCCTCCACCGAAGGCGGTACGGGAATCGGACAGCTGGTTTCCGGCTCCACGGGATCTCCCCAGAGATCGAACGACAAGCCTGCGGAATGGACCAATTGCTTGCCCCGATCCAGTGCGCGCACAAGGATTTCTCCGAACATGTGTGACGGCAGGCCGCTCCCTGTGAGGAGACCTCGTTTGGTGGCCTCCATGGTGGCGGGGGAGGGGGGACCAGTCATGACATCGATCAATGAAGAGCAGCCGATGACGAGGCCCTTGAACATCTCCTGACTGGAACCCCACCGCTCCTGGCTCTGATACCCTTCGATTGAAAATAACTCCACGACAAAGGGTGGCAGCGCCCACATCTGCCCGAGAGCTTGCGCAATCCGGAGGCGCGGGACTCCATAGAGTTGCGTTTCTTCGATGATTCGCGCCGCGGGCGTCTTGGCTGTCAGGGGGATTTTGCGGTACGAGACATAAAGATCCTGAGCTTGGCTGGCGATGGCGAGGTCCCCGATGGAATAAAGCAAGGTGGCGCTAAAGAGCTGGCTCAATGAGGGATATTCGAGCGCCATGCCCAGTTCATTGGCATGCACGGCTGCGACGAGGGCCCGCGCAATAACTCCGCTGACAATCTGTTGCTGATTCGGCCATTGATTGAGTTGTTCTACGAGTTGGGAGGCGGTGACAATGGAACGGACCGTATCCAGTCCGAGCCAACTGACGGCGTGGGGGATCGAGGTGATGACTTGTTGCGGACTGTAGGCAATGCTATTTGAGATTTGCAGGACCCGGCAGGACAGGGCTGGATCACGACTGATAATCTGAGCGAGGCGATCGGCGCCGGTGAGTCCTCCGGCCAGACTGAGAATTTTCTGGCAGGTTTTCTCCAGGGCTGGTAAGCAAGGGCTAGCCTGGCTGAGGAGCGGCTGCAACGTACTGTGCAGACGGGGACGAATAGATTCGGCAAGAGCCGACTCTGACGATGTGGACGGCGATGACATGAGGCTCCTTCCAAAAAATCCCACAAGTTGTATCGGATGAATGGCAATGAATCTTAACCGGTACAGAAGAAAAGACCGAGGATGACTAATATGCAGTTCGGCTGGATGACTGTTGATAGTTCCGTCTTCCTGGATGGGATCAAGTCATTGATTCTGCTGGTGTCGGTCATTCTGATCCGGACGTTGGTGGTGCAGGGGATCTCGCGCAATCAGGCCTTGTCGATGGAGGACAAGCGTCGATGGGTGGTGACGACCAGGAACTCGATGGTTTTTGTCATCCTGATCGGCTTTGTCGTCATCTGGGCGCATGAACTCGAGGCCTTCGCCGTCTCGATTGTCGCGTTGGCGGCCGCGCTGGTCTTGGCGACGAAGGAGTTGATTCTCTGCTTGAGCGGAGCGGCATTACGCGTGGGTGGCAAGGTGTACGGCGTCGGTGACCGTATCCAGATTGCCGGACACCGCGGGGTCGTGCTGGATCACGATATGTTTGCCACAAAATTGTTGGAGATCGGCCCCGGCCAGTCTTCGCACTTGTATACCGGGCGAGTGACGGTGTTTCCGAATAGCCTTTTGTTTACAAATGCGCTCGTCAAAGAAAACCCGGGACAGGAATTTGGCCTCTACACACTCGTTGTGCCATTGAGGTCAGAGGGGGAATGGCAGCGAGCTGAGCAGGCGTTGTTGGGTTCGGCGAAGGCCGAGTGTGGCCCGTTCATGGAAGAAGCTGCGCGACAGATGAAACTGCTGGAGCAGGCCAATCTCTTGGAAGCTCCCTCGCCGGAGCCTCGTATTACTATTCAGCTTCCTGAGCCGGGGAAGATTCAGTTGGTGCTTCGATTTCCGGCTCCTGACCGAGGGCGCTCGCGAGTGGAGCAAGCCATTCTTCGCCGATACCTCGTCGAGATGAATCAGTCGTAGTCTGAAACAATGGAAGGGCCCCGACGATGAAGCATCGCGAGGCCCTTCCGGAACTGCAGCACGCCAAGAGTTACTTCGGGAATGTCTTCGGGGCCGTGACTTGCTGCCAACCTTCGCCGTTTAGCGATTTCAATAACGCCACAACATCCTGTTGCTCCTGCCCGGTCAGTTCGAGTGGAAAAATTGTGTTGTCCTGGTGGGGATTCCTGATGCCGCCCTGGTTATAAAACTTCACCACGTCCTCTAAGGTTTTGAACCGCCCATCGTGCATGTAGGGCGCCGTGCGGCCGATTTCCCGCAAAGTGGGGGTCTTGAAGGCGCCGATGTCTTCCTGATTCTTCGTGACCATATAGCGGCCGAGGTCTACTGTATTGGTGTCCCAACCGATGCCAAGATTATGGAATTTCTCGTCCGTGAAGTTGAAGCCCGAATGACAGCGAGTGCAACGAGCTTTGCCACGGAACAGTTCCAATCCGCGCTTCGCCGATTCCGACAAGGCCTTCTCGTCTCCGCCGACATCGAACTTATCCACGGCGCTGTTGCCTGACAGTTTGGTCCGCTGGAAACTCGCGATGGCCTTGCCCACATCCTCGATCACGATCTCGCGGCCGAATGCTTCTTGAAAGAGTTTTCGGTATCCCGGGATCTTCTTCATCTTTACGATCATTTCATCATGGTTGTTGAACCCATGCTCGACTGGGCTGACGAATGGCCCGATGGATTGCTCCTCAAGTGTTTCGGCACGGCCATCCCAGAATTGTGCCTTGCTAAATACCCGGTTGAAGGAAGAGGGTGCGCTACGCCCGCCTTTCAATCCGTTGATGCCGGTCGAAACGGCTTTGCCGTCGGTGAAGCCGTTGCCTGGCAGGTGGCAGCTGGCGCAGGCGATCGTGTCATTTTTCGAAAGGCGCTTGTCGAAAAACAGTAGGCGGCCCAATTCGACTTTCTTAGAGGTCAGAGGGTTGTCCGTCTGTACAAAGGTGTTGGGATCCTCCAAGCCTTGGATCTGAGGGAGCTTGTAATCCGTACCAGAACCGGGTCCGGCTTCAGCGTGGGCGAGCTGCGGCACCCCCGATCCTCCGACCCCGCTGAGTGCCAGGAGCGAACCAATGAGCAAAGAGAAATACGATGTGTGTGTGTTCATGAGCAGACTCCTTTCGTGAATGGGCGGCTATTCGAATGTTAGGTCCTGGGTATAAATTAGTCCAATTGATTGTATTGAGGATGTCGATTTATAATTCTTATTGATAGAGGGAGGGCTATGACGTTCACAGAGCTTCGCTATCTTGTCGCGCTGGCTCAGGATCGGCATTTTGGCCGCGCTTCCGAACGATGCTGCGTGAGCCAACCTGCTTTGAGCTTAGCGATCCAGAAGCTGGAGAACGAGCTCGGGACGATGATCTTTGAGCGGCGCAAGCATCACATCACGTTGACTGTCTTGGGAGAGCGAATTGTTCATCAAGCCCAGCGTGTGTTGGAAGAAGCCGTTCAGATTCGAGCGATTGCTGCTCAGGGGAAAGATCAGCTGGTCGGCCCACTCCGTTTCGGGGCCATTGCGACGGTCGGGCCCTACGTCCTGCCGGATCTTGTCCCTCTGCTGAACAAGCGTGCGCCACTGATGCCGCTGGAGATCGAAGAAAATGTGACACTTTATCTGGTGGCCATGTTAAAGAGCGGGAAGCTCGATGTGATTATGATTGCGCTGCCGTTGGAGGAGTCCGGGATTGTGACGCGGGGCTTGTATGATGAACCGTTTAAAGCCCTCGTCCCTGTCGGCCACCCGTGGCAGAAAAAGAAGTCAATCAATTCGCGCCAACTGGGGGCGGAAAAAGTCCTTTTGCCGCATGCCGGGCATTGCTTCCGGCAGCAGGTGCTGGATACTTGTCCCGAGCTGAGCCGATCCGATGCCGAGGGATGGCAAGGGAATTCTCTGGAGACGATTAGATCGGAAGAGCACACGTCTGAACTCCAGTCACCAACCACAATCTCGTAT
>CAZXNN010000045.1:0-13791 GCA_964641915.1 uncultured Nitrospira sp.
GTCCACATCTCATCCGTATCCCACAAGAAATATTCCAATCCCAGTGAGGTCCGTGAGGGGTCCGGCACCATATAGGGACTCCAATTTTTGTAGTTCTGAATTCGCCCGAGCTTGACCTCCGGCGAATGGACATAGAGCCAGTTATCGGGAAAGACCGACTCGCGATCGATGACCAGCACCACCGTCAGATAGTCCCGGTAACGGAGAGCTTGTGCGGCCTTGAGCACGTCGTCCGGCGGCAACGGGTCCAGGGCCTGCACCAGTTCACGCAACGGCATCGTCGACACGAAGTGCCGGCCGTCGTATTCCAGCGCCTCGCCGGCTGCACCCCGCCCCTGAACGCAATCGACCAAACCGTGGCGATGCCGGACCCGCTCCACTTTCACGCCTTGAATCGTCTGAGACCCCTGACGTTCGATCAAGCCGCGGCACCGTTCCCACATCAGCCCCGGACCAAATCGGGGATAGTGAAATTGCTCGATCAGCGAGGTCAGTGTCGATCCATCCATGCCCTGCTTGGCTCCAAACAGCGCATTTCGCACGGCTTGTTTCAGAGAAAGGTTCTTGATGCGTTGCGCCGCCCAGTCCGCCGAGATCTCGTGGCACGGAATTCCCCAGACTTTCTCCGTATAGGTCTTGAAGAAGATACTGTAGAGCCGGTACCCGAATCGGTTGGAGACCCACTGCTCGAATGTTTTTTCATCCTGGATGTGGGAGAACTTGGACTTGATATAGCTGAGACCGATCAAAACCGACTCAAGCGGCCCGAGTCCGGCAAGCGCATTCAGCGGTTTGAGAGGATAGTCGAAGAAGTGTTGATTGTAATAGATTCGCGAGATGCGCGGGCGAAGGAGAAACTCTTCCCCGAGAATTTCGTGCCACAATTCATTGATGAGGGGGACTTTAGAAAAAAACCGATGCCCGCCGATATCGAAACGATACCCCCGGTAATTGACGGTCTTCGAGATTCCCCCAACCTGATCACTCGCCTCGAGCACGGTGGACGTCATACCGTGCTTACCCAATTCATAAGCGGTCGTGAGCCCGGCAGGCCCCGCGCCGATGATGATAGAAGATTCTCGGCTCATTCGCATTTCTCCACTCGTGATCTGGCTCCTCGTGCCTCTTGCGTGACCGGAGAAGCAGGCCCCTTCAGCTCCCCTTCGCCCTTTGCGAAATAACACACTGTCCCAACGGCGAAGGCGACTCCGCTATACAGAAAATACAGCCAGTGCCAGGGAACGGTTTGTGCGGCGAATCGGAGCCCGCGCTTCTCCAGGAAAAACCGGTAGAGCCGGACGTTGAGGCCGAAGAGCATCAGGCCCATCATGGCAGCCCCGACCAAGGAAAGCGGCTGCCAGGAAGACAGCATGAGCGCACCGAGAACCCCGAATACCAACATGACGCTCGCGCGTCCGGAGATGCCGATATTCAAATCGTTCACAAAGCCTCGATGTCGGTGAATCAGCTGCGTCCACGGCACGGCTCGTTGAAAGAAGTCGGCCTGGAGCATCGAGGCAATCGTCCAGCGTTTCCAATGTTTGACCTGCAGGGATTTACAGAGTCGAATCCTGTGACCGGCTCGTCTAAGGCGGTAGCCCAATTCAATATCTTCGATGGATGGCTTGATATACGTTTCATCGAACCCGCCCATCGAGAGAAACACCTCACGCCGGATCGCCCCGCAGGCCCCCCAAAACGTCGATGCCTCCTCCCGACCATGCTGATGGACGTAGTGATGGAGCAAGTTGCGGTACTGGGAGAGAAAGTTCGCTTCTCCCGGCTGATCGTCATAGGATCCGATTATCGCAGCGACATCCGTATCCCGAGCGAAGATGCCCCGTACCCGCTCGATCACATTTTCAGGGACCGTCACGTCGGCATCGATAAAGAACAGCACATCCGATATCGCCTTCGATGCGCCAAGATTCCTGGCGCGACCGGGGCCTCCCGGCTGGGGAAAGCGGTACACGGCCACGCCGGCCGCCTCTGCGTGCTGCGAAGACCCATCCGTATCGCCATCGCCGATCACGATGATTTCATCCGGTGGAGGATTCGCATGCCTGATCGATTCCAGACTCGCACGAAATCGCTCGCCCCCGTTGTAGACAGGAACGACGACCGCAACGGTTACGGGCATAAGTGGGCCCCTGCCAATCATTATCTCGATGGCTCCTTAGGAACAGCACACGATGACACACAGGGGAAATTCGTCTCCCGCCAGCAAGAAACACGGTTAAGAAGTTAGGTCAGAGCCTAGAGGAGGAAGACCCGGATGGCAACCCACCTTCGGTACGGGAAGAATTACCCCAATGGAGGCTCCTTGCCTCCCTTCACGACCTGAATAACCGGAATACGGTAGATTAGTTTCCCGTCAGCTCGCTCACACGTCTCGCTTGGAAGCATTTTTAGGAGTGGCACCGGATGGCGTGCCCATCATGGCGACACAGGCCAACCCGATCCCGATCCAGACCAGCTCACGGAATCGCCGCAGGAGCGCGAAGGTAATTCCTGTGACATCGGAATAGCCGAAGGCCTGGAGTAATAACAGATTGCCGCCGTCCTGCGCACCGAGGCTGCCGGGGATAAAGAATGTCCCGCCTTTGATGAAGACAGAGAGGGCCCCGATCGAGATCGCTGACCACACATCGACGGGGCCCCCGAGATAGGCGATGATCACGAATACTTCCAGCGCTTCCGCTAACCATCCCAGGAAATACAGGGCAGTCGACGCATAGAACGCCGTCTGGTGTCGAGTATAGAAATTCAGAATCGTCTGATCGAGCTCCCGCAGCTTTCCTTCCCGCGCTTCGAGAAAGCCGATCCGGATACCGAGCTTCCGTAGCTTCTCCAGAATCCAGATAAAGAGCCCGCGCCGTTGCACAAACACAAAGGCCATGGCGCCAAAAGCCAACAACCCGACGCTCAGCAACCCAGCCGCCACAACCTGCCCCGGCGAACCCTGCGCACCCAAAATCCAAAATCCCAACGCGATCCCTAAAAGAATGAACAGCACCTGCGCGATCGTCATGGTCGTCTTAGCAATGACGACCGACGCCAACCCTTCCACCATCGGCACGCCGGATTTCTGCAACAGATACGCCTTGAGCGGTTCCCCGCCAACATAGGCGGTCGGCGTGGTCATGTTCACCACTTCGCCGGCAGTGCGAACGGCAAACACTCGCAGGAACGAGACAGCCTGTCCAGCCGGGCCGAGCGTGATCTTCCAGCCATAGGCCTCGACAGCATACATGACAAGCGAGGGGAGCAGGATCACGCACAAAGCCACTGGCCCGAGCCTGGTCGCCGCCTCATAGATATTCCCGGGGCCGATGTGCCAGACGATGAGACCGAGCGTGAGAACGCCAACGAGCAGTAGCAGGAGTCTAAGCACGAGATCTTGCGGACGGACGAATCACCCACAGCATCAACGCGGTGAACACCAGTGAACCGGCTGATGCCATCCAGAGAAACCACTCCAGCTTTCCCAGCACCGCCGCGATCAGGACGATGACGGAAAAATCACGGCTGGCGACATTCTTCAGCATAAACTCGGACCAGGCCGCATGCGCCGGCGTCTTCCACCCGCTTGCCGCCTTGATCTTTTGGGCCCGCGTCACCAACACGAACGACGACGCGTTTCCGAGGATGGCAGCCACACCCAATGCGAGCGGAACCCAGGCCTCGGCCTGCCCGGCCGTCTGCTGATAGACCCCCACGGCAATCCCGGCGAAGATGGCCATATGCACGACATTGTCCATCGCAATATCAAGCCAGGCGCCGAACGGAGACTCGGTAAACGTGAGACGGGCCACTTCGCCATCACAACAATCGATCACCGCCGCAAATTGAAACAGCAGCGCCGCCACAATCGCCGACTCATAGGTCCCGACTCCGAACTCCACGGCGGCCAGCAGCCCTAGCACTGTCGCCAACATAGTAATCGCGTTGGGCGACGCCCCCAAGGCCAGGAAGATCCGCGTGAGCCACCGAGATACTTTGCGATTGAAGTAGCGGTCGACGAATCCCTCGAATTCGCCCTTGAGCGAGGAGAACAGCTTCCGTTCGGCCGCCGGGACATCGGCTTGCGTCCGGACATCCTGGTACCACTGGGAGGGATGCCCGCCCGTCCGCAGGACCCGCACCTGCCCATCGAGCGCTGCCCGCTCAATCCATCGTCGGATCGGCATGGCTCCGGGAGGGGTTTGAATATCCTGTGCCGAGGCCATGAGGCCGGCCGGCAATACGAGCAAATCCGCCGCAACCAGCGTCGTATCTTCGGCCCGGGGCGACCCGATGGCGAGAAGCCGTTCGGCCTGCACCTTGACCGAAACCCGTCGATCTCCGGCTGTCCTCTGCGCGACCGGCTGCGCGACCAGAATCGCCTGTCCCTCCCGCACCTCGCGGCGCAGAGTTTCGATCAAGCCCCGCGAGAACACCCCTCGCACGCTCGCGACGAGACAAAACCCGGGGACTTCCGCCGCCATCGCTTCCCAGGTACGAGGATCGTCGAGCGGGAACTCCCGGATCGGCATCCACCGCACAGGAATCGTCACGCGCGGCCCCCGGCCCAACGCCTGCTTGAGTTGATCTTCTTCCGGACCGGCGAGCACGATCAATTGCCGAATGCCGGCCCGTTGCAGTGTGAGCACAGCGCGTTGAAACAGCCCGATCCCCACGACCTGCGTCAGAGGGCCGGCACTGCCCGGCACACGATCAAGGGATTCGCCGAAGACACTGACCGATGGCAGCAGAATGGCTGTCGCCAGCCCCTGAACCTCCGCGCGATGCTGGATGAGACTTTCGCTCATGGTCGTTCTCGTTGCTCGTATCTCGTCGTTCGTCGCTCGCAGAACCGCCTGCGCTTCACGAGTGACGCTTCACGAATCACGATCTCCGTCATAGCCTCGGCAGGATCTCGCGCTCAGCCTTCGTCACATCTTCGGGAAAATCGATCTCGGTCCAGGGCAGGCCGCCGATCTTTTCATGGCCGACCTTCACATCGCGGAAAAAGTCGATCAGCGCGTCTTCATATTCCATCTGCCAGGCTTCCCGATCAACAAATCTCCGGAGCGACGCGACAAGATGCGGCGAATCGGCATGCCGGACCTTGAGAAACCCTACACCTTCACCCGCATACTCGTACCGCGGCGGCATGGTTTTCGTCAGCGCGATCACCCGCCCGCCTTCGACCACGACCATACATTCTTCGCCGGTCTGTTTCACCGATTCATCCATCAGCAGCGCATTCTCGTACGGCGAACTGACCAGCCGCTGTAGAATTTCCCGATGAAAGAGCACATCGGCATCCATGACGATCGTGTCATCGGTGAACGAAGTCCTGGCGATCCACAAAGACGAAATGCTGCCCCGATGGAACTGCTCGTTCACCAGGAAATTGACTCGCACCCCGCAGGCATCGGACTCGACCGCGGCGCGAATCGTCTCCTGCTTGTAGCCGACGACAATATCGGCTTGACGAACCCCCACACTCGACAAGAGCGTCAGATATCGGTGCAGCAAAGTCTGCTCGCCGATCTTGATGAGGCACTTCGGGTGATGCTGCGTGACGGGCCAGAGCCGCTTGCCGACTCCCGCGGCCAGAATGATCGCCTTCATGACGGTTTACAGGCCTGTTCGAAAGCGTCGAGAAATCCCGTCAATTGCGCCTCGGTCAAGGCGCCCATATTGGCCACGCGGAAAATCTTGCTTTCCAATTGTCCCTGCCCCGCATAGATGACATAGCCCTGCGCTTTGAGACGATCGTGCAACTGATCGTAGGTCACGCCGTCGGGAAGCGAGTAGGCGGTAATGGTGTTCGATTGGCGTTCGGGCGTCAGCATCGGCTTGATCCCCAGCTTCGCCATGCGCGCGCGAATCAGAGTCGACGCCTTCTTGTAGCGCAGAATCCGGTTCGCCACGCCCTCTTCCAGCAATTCGCTCAGGGCTTCGTCAAACCCATAATACACCTGCACCGCCGGCGTGAAGGGAATTGTGCCGCGGCCTTGATCGTCGACATAGTGCGTAAGATGAAGGTACCACGACCGTTTGGGATACTGGCGCATCCGCTCGAGGAATCCCTTGCGCACCAGTACGAACGAGACGCCCGGAAATCCTTGGATGCATTTGCCGGCCGTGCCGGCCACCATATAGATATGCGACCCGGCAATATCGATGGGTTCTCCGCCCAGCCCGCTGACGGCATCGAGAATGAATGCGCGATTTTGACTGTCGACGACGTCGGCAATCTCTTTCACAGGATTGATCAGGCCGGTGGTGGTTTCATGATGGACCATGGCCACCGCATGGATTTCAGGATGCTGCCGGAGAGCCAGCCGGAGACGCTCAGGATCCGGCCGGGTGGTCCACTCATACTTGAGTTCGGAGACACCCAACCGGTGCAAGCCGACCATCTGGGACAAGCGCTCACCATACACGCCGTTATTCAACACCAGCGCCCGCTTGCCGTGGGGAATCGCCGACATCAAGGCGGATTCCACCGCCGCGGTGCCGGAGCCTGTGATGAGCACGGCGGCATAGTCGGCTTCCGCCCCCGGCACAAAGGCCTTCAGCAGCTTGCCTTGAATCCGGAGCAGCAGCTCGGTGAACTCGGATTCGCGATGGCAGATATCCGGCCGCAACAACGCCTGCCGCACACGCTCGGACACATTGACGGGGCCTGGATTGAGAAGAATCATGTTTCCCTTCGGCTTTCAGCTGTCAGCGCTCAGTCGTCAACGCTTTCGAGCGCTGACCGCCGACGGCTGACCGCTATTGTATGGCCTGCATAAACCGCTTCGTGATGTCCGGCGGATCGAGCAAGACCCGCCCGGCATCCTCCACAAACTCGTTGACCTTGATGAGCAACATGCTCGGTCCGTCCTTCTTCAGCATGTCTTTGAACTCATAGACGAGATCCTCGCGATCGAGGACGCGCTCCACGTTGACATACCCCGCCGCCTTGGCGACTTTCTCCAGCGGCACGACGTTCGAAATGGTCGGCTGGTTGCCGGTGGTGCCGTACACTTCGTTGTCGAACACCACGTGAATGAAATTCTTCGGCTTCAAAGCGCCGACGGTCGCAAGCGTTCCCATTCCCATCAGCACATTGCCGTCACCGTCGAAGGTAATAACCTGCTTCTCCGGCTTGGCCAGAGCCACACCCAGCGCGATCGCCGGAGCATTCCCCATGGAACCGATCATGTAGAAGTGTGTGGGGCGATCGGCGATCTTGTGGGCTTCGCGGGACGGGAAACCGTTGCAGATGATCACAGGCTGGTCGGTCAGCAATTCCAGAAGCGCGGCCAATGCCTGCGCCCGGCTGATCAGGGTTCCTTCTTCAGGTCTCATGGATGCAACCCTTTCACGACACCCTTGGTAATCACTAGCGCAACGGGAATGCGTTGCTTCATAAAGGTCTCGGCGACCCACTTAAAATCTTCGACTGCGGTTTTCTCGGTCAATGTCCGATGCGGAATCTTCATGGTGTCGAGAAATTGCGGCATCACCTCGCCCATCACCAGATGCTCCGGCGCATCCTTGCCCCCTTGGCCACGCCAGGACACAATCAGAATACAGGGCTGCCGATAGATCTGATTCAAGGAAATGAGCGTATTGAGGGAGGTGCCGAGTCCTGAATTCTGCATCAGGACGGCGGGAACTTTTCCCGCCATGTAGGCGCCCGCCGCCATCCCCACGGCTTCGTCTTCCCGCACCGCCGGGGTATAGAGCCGCCGCACCATCAGCTCCGCGATAATGCCGCCCAGGATCGAGTCCGGGACTCCCGTAAAGAAGTCGACCCCCATATCCTGCAGCGCCTGAACGAATGCATCGCTTTCAATCATCTCACTCCCGATCTGTTATCGACACCGATAGCTGAGCCCACTGCATACAATCCCATTCTAAAAGCCGGCGCATTATAAGACAGGGCTGCGCGCATTCTCAACAAAACATCCGGTTGCGCCGGTCTCGGCGCCATGGTAGCGTGCGAACATGGATCGCTCTTGGATATCGTGCGACACCATAAGTCATCGTCTGCTCCGGCGTCTTCTCCTCTGGCTCGTCTGCGCTTCCAGCGTCCTGCACACGTGGCCGGTGTCTGCCGTCCCGATGATCAACGACCCGAAAGGGTTTCAGAATCTCCCCTGGGGAACCGTGTTGAAGGGACGCACGGATGTGGTCCCGTCGCGAACCGGCCCCCATGTCACCGAGTACCTCTCCACAAACGGCCCGGCGATCTTCGCCGGGGCTGAGATGACCAGCATTCTGCTCCTGTCGGTCGACGACCAGTTCGCCCGCGTGACGATTCGCTACCAGGGCGAGCAGACCCATGCCCAAGTCATGCGATTCCTCGAAACACAATTCGGACCCCTGGAACGCATCCCCGGGCAGATGGCTCGGGGACTGAATCAGCAATATAATTGGCGCGGGCCTGAGACCGAGATCAATGTCACGTATCAGGCGAACACGGAGCGCGGGTTTATCTTCATCGACAGCCGCACATTGGCGCCGCGATTCAACGATCACATTACCGACTCCGCCGAGTAAGGGAATCTGAAACACCATGAACCGCTTGCCATTGCGCGTGACCGCCATTCTCTTCGGGCTTCTGCTTCAGACCGCGCTGGCGCTCGCCGTACCGATCCTGAACGACCCGAACGGGTTTGAGGGGCTCCCCTGGGAATCGGCGATGACGGAAGGCGACCAGTATCGGAAGGTGGAAGAGGCCGGACGACTGCTCTCCTATGAGTTGAAGGCCGGACAACCCGCGCTCGGAACCATTCCGGTTGAGGTCCTGCGTTACACAACTTTTGACGGGAAGTTCGGCCGCGTCCTTGTCCGCTACCAAGGTAAAGATACGCACGAACAGATCCTGGCCTACCTACAAACCAAGTATGGTCCGCTCGATCGCACGCCGGGCCAGATTTCAGTCGGCCCGATCCGCGTCTACGCCTGGCATGGCTTCGACACAGAAATTACACTCCGGTACGAGTCTCGAATCGAGCGGGGAGTGATTTTCTTCGAAAGCCGCATCCTGCGTGAGAAGCTCTCGGAAGGAAATTCCGGAACGGTATTCTGACAACCATGTTCCGCCTCCATAAGGAGCGAAGTTCTCCACTCGCGACGCCGGCTTCATTGCAAGGAACATAACCTCCCTCCCCAGATTCATCAATCGCTGGTGTTTCAGCCAATTGCCATCCATGTTGTGAGAGAGAGTCGGCACTCCTCGTACCGCTCGCCCCCCTCTCAAAGAAGGGTATCACCCCCTCCACTCAGGGGATTTCAAGAATACTCAGATCACAGTACAGTCAGACCACAAAGCAGCCGATAGGAACTAGGGCACCACCACATTGAAATCGATTTGAGGCCACTATGAGAAAATCCTTAACTGAATCGCCGAAACCGATGCGGCCAGCCTACTCCAGCCTGGATAAGCGTTACACCGAACGGCTTACGATCGGCTGTAGGGTCCGGTACAAGGGCGACATTCCTAGTCAGCCCCATGCCGGACAGGGGCTGACTAAAGATATCTCCCTCACAGGATGCAAGATTATTAGCGATCGCCCGGTCACTCGGGGAACCCTCCTCAGCCTGACCATTACCCTTCCTGACGGAGAAGGTCCGCTCTGCCTCACCTCAGCGCATGTTGTCTGGGTCTCGGGATGCCAGTTTTCCGTTCGATTCATGCAGCTCTCGCAAGACCAGCGCAAACGGCTGCAAGCCTGTATCTGGAAAAACATCTCGCATACGACCGTTCACGATCAGCGGCCCCGATTCCGGCTGGTCTAAAGCTCCCCGCTTCATAGCTCCTTCACGAGGCCCCGCCGGTACGTTACCGGCGGGGCCTTTGCACATTAGGAACCGGCAGAGCCCCCTCCGCATCCCGTATTCCTGCAATACCCACAGATCTGATGCTGCGTAGCGCCAATCGTGACGCGGCTTTCTGACATAGCCCCCCTTCAGCAGGGTCCCCTCACCCCTCGCCTAGGGGGCTGTCAAACGGCCTGCCTCAGGGTAGGGTTACATCATCACCAGGAGGCGTCAGAACATGAATTGGTGGAAATCAGACTCGACAACCTCATCTTCACACACGGCCTTGGCGGGAACGGAGCGGCGGCAGGATCCGCGGATCGGCGGGACCTTCAAGGTTCGATATTCGGGCGCGGACGGCCAAAAGATTGTGATGGGCCATGCGACCATCGTTGACCTATCCCGCCGCGGCTTCGGCCTCACCGGCGCCCGGGGGCTCAAACAGGGGATGGAACTCGCGCTTTTTCTCGAACTGCCTGAATCAGACCGTCCGCTTTGCATCCCGCAGGTTCGGGTGCTCTGGATAAACGGGAACCGCTGCGGCATGCTACTCCCACCGGAGAAAATCTGGACGATGGATTGGATGGAAGCACTCCTCGACTGTCACTAAGTCACAACGCCGGTCACGGCGAGAAAGGATCCCGTTATGAAACTGCAGCCGGTCCAGAAAACACAACGATCTCATCACATCATGTCTGATCGACGAGAGATCAACCGCGCCCCCCTCTCCTTTGGCCTCATGTATTCAGGTTTGGACGAGAACGAGGTGCTCATGGGTGATGGCACCGTGATCGACATGTCTGGGGGAGGATTGGGCATCCGTGGCAACCAGCTCGTCAAGGTCGGCATGGATTTGACACTGTTTCTCTACTTGCCCGACCAAGAAGATCCGCTCTTCACAGTTCAGGCTCAGGTCGCGTGGGCCCATGGACATCGATTCGGCGTGCAACTTCAACATGTTCCGGTCAGAGAAAAACACCGACTTCATCGGTTTCTCGATTCCTTCTCACGTACCGCCGGGAAAGCCTAACGGGAGCACCCAGAATGTCTTCAGCCACCGCACAACAGAATCGTCAATCACGAGCAGACCAGCGACAAACCTATCGCATCACCGTGACGAGGCGCCTGCGGTTTGCGCAGCGCCATACAACCAGCCGGACCGGCAAGGCCCTCCTGCTCGATCTCTCTGACGCCGGGTGCAGCCTCGAAAGCAACACCCCTCTGACGGTGGGAAAGAGACTGGCCCTGGTCCTCGAGCTTCCGCAGACGGTGCTGATTACGGATGCGCAGGTCGTGTGGGTCGACGGGTCCCGGTACGGATTGCGCTTTGCACGCGTGAGCCCGCTCGAACGTTCACGCCTTCGCCGGTTCCTGTGGAAGCATCTCCCCGATGCGGCCATGAGCGATCTTCTCCCGCTCTTTGCCACGGTCGAAGAACCGCACTACTCGCACACAGGGCTACAGGCAATAAAATAGCGGTCCCCGTCGATTCGAGCCATTGCTTGTCTTCCCCGTTCTGCCCATGCTATCGTTTCGGTGAGTAACGACTCACTTACTGTACGATGCCGCGGATAGCCCAACCATCCAGACAGTCCAGCACAGAGCGGCAGGCGGGCCTGATCCAAGCCGCGACGACACTGTTTGCCAAAAAAGGCTTCAACGGCACGACCACGAAAGAGATCGCAAGGGCCGCCGGCGTCAGTGAGGCCCTGGTCTTCAAGCACTTTCCGACCAAACGCGCCCTCTATGCGGCCATCCTTGCGGAAAAAGTCACGGTTAGCGAACTCCTCGGCGCGATCGAGGAATCCGCCGAGAAGCGGGACGACCGGCGCGTGTTCACCTTGATCGCCAGCTACCGGATTCGCCCCGGCGTCGACCCCACTTTACTGCGACTTTTGCTCTTTAGCGCGTTGGAAGGGCACGAACTGTCCGACATGTTTTTCGGCAAGCACCACAAAGTCTTCTATGACCATTTAGCCGCCTACATTCACACACGGGTTGAGGACGGCGCCTTCCGGCAGATCGATCCCCTCTTGGCCGCCCGTGCCTTCATCGGCATGGTCGTCCACCATCGCCTGCTGCACGAAATCTTCGGGGTCCCAATCGATCGCCCCTATGACGACACCGTCTCCACCTATGTCGACATCTTTCTCCAAGGACTCATGGCGGCGCCTTATGCCAGCCGCGCCAGAAAGTTAAAGACCCGAATATGAGGTCATTGAAGCAACACCCCTTCGTCACTCTCGGCATGATCATTTTTTTCGCCATCACCGCCCTGGTAGTGTTCCGTCTGAGCAGCGGCGCCAAAACCGATAGCAAGAAGACGCGCGTCATCACGGTGGGAACGATCTCCCCGTTGAAACAGGATCTCCTTATCCGCCTGGCCTACACGGCCGACATCATCCCCAACCAGGTCGTGAACCTCTTCTCCCGGGTCGATGGCTATATCGCCAAGATTCACGTGGACAAGGGGGATCACGTCAAAGCCAATCAATTGCTGGTCGAGATCGACCACACCGACTATCTGCATGCCGTCAATCAGGCCAAGGCCAACCTCGCGGCGGCCAAGGCCAAAGTTGCGCAACAACAAGCGGCCGTTCGCAATGCGACGCTGACGCTCGACCGAATGCAAGCCCTCATTAAAGACCAGTTTGTCTCGCAGCAGGACCTGGATAACGCGCAAGTGAACTTCGACGGCGCCTCTGCCGCCCTGGAATCCCTCCAGGCCCAGGTTAAACAGATGGAGGTGGCGCTCGCCCAGGCAGAGACCAACCTCGCCTACTCCTTTATCCGCGCGCCATTTGCCGGCTATGTCGCCGAGCGCAACCTCGATCCTGGCGCCAACGTCACCAGCAACACGGCCAGCACCTCGACCAATTCGCGCGGCATCCTGACCCTCCATGAGATCGAGACCGTGCGGATTCTGATCGAGGTGGTGGAGAAAGATATCCCGCTCGTGCATATCGGACAGAGAGCGGAGGTCCGCGCAGAGGCTTATCCCGACCGGGTTTTTGAGGGGACTGTCACGCGTATCGTCCAGGCCCTCAATCGCGCCACCCGCACCATGACCGTCGAGATCGATCTGCCCAATAAAGACCGGGCGCTGAAAGGCGGTATGTTCGCGCGCGTCGAAGCCTTGGTAGGCACCCACCGGCAGGCGGTGCAAATCCCGATCGACGCCGTCAGCCGGCTGGAAGACGTGCAGTATGTCTACATCGTGCGGGACGGCAAGGCTCAACGCGTGAATGTCGAAATCGGCGCCCGCGAAGAGAATCGCGTAGAAATTACCAAGGGCTTGAGCGGAAACGAGCAGATCATCGTGTCAGGCAAAGACCTCGTGCACGACGGCACTCCGGTGCAGACACAAACACTCCCGCAGTCCTGAGTGCCGAGCTAACTTTGCCGGGAAATGAAAACCCCTAAGAGTTTCACCGATATGTCAGCGATGACTATTCACCCAGCATCCAGCACTTACCGCTCAACACTTCCATCATGTGGCTGACCCTACTCGCATTACGCAATCGTATCGGCATTCTGATGCTCTCGCTCGCGATGGTGGTGCTGGGCGTCACCTCGCTGGAACGGCTGCCCGTCGATCTCTTCCCCCATATCCAGGTGCCGGTCGCGTTCGTCGGAGTCATCTATAAAGGTGCGCCGCCGCTCGACATCGAACAAAGCGTCGTCTATCCCATCGAAAAAGCCGTGAGCTCCGCCTCCAACGTGGAGCACGTGGAGTCCTTCTCGAAACAAGGCATCGGCGCGGTCCAGATCTGGTTCAACTGGGGCGCCGACATCAACGTCGGCCAAATGGAGGTGATGCAACGCATCACTCAGATTCTGAACAGTCTGCCGCCGGGCATCTTGCAACCCTTTATCGTGAAGTTCGACGTATCCAACATTCCCGTGTCGTTCGTGACTGTCTCCAGCGACGATCTGGACGAACGGGCCCTCTATGACCTGGCCTACAACACGATCGCCCCG
>CAZXNN010000046.1:0-13720 GCA_964641915.1 uncultured Nitrospira sp.
CTTCGGTCCGACAAAGAACGCCGCTCGTCTGGAATCCAGCAAGATCTTTTCGAAGGATGTGATGGCCTTGGCCAAGATTCCGACGGCACGGGCGAAGAGTTTTGAAAAGATGGAAGAGGCGCTTGCTTATGTCGAGGCGCACGAACTCCCGGTCGTCATTAAGGCCGATGGGTTGGCCCAGGGGAAGGGCGTGATCATTGCGACCACTCGCGAGCAGGCGCGGCAGGCGATCGTCGATTCGATGGAGCATGCCGTCTTCGGTCAGGCCGGCCAGCGCGTGCTCATCGAGCAGTTCCTTGACGGCGAGGAACTGACCATCATGGCGTTTACGGACGGCAAGACCGTGGTGCCCATGTTGCCGGCGCAGGATCACAAGCGTGTGGGCGATGGCGATACGGGGCTCAATACCGGGGGAATGGGCGCCTACTGTCCGGCTCCGTTGGGCACCCCGGCGTTGCGCGTGCAGGTCACGCGCGAAGTGTTACAGCCGATTGTGGCGGCGATGTCGCGGATGGGCTCTCCGTTTCAAGGGGTGTTGTACGCCGGGATTATGGTCGTGAAGGGCGTCCCCTATGTGCTCGAGTTCAATGCGCGCATGGGCGACCCGGAAACGCAGGTGGTGTTGCCGCTGCTGAAATCTGATCTCATCGATGTGATTGAGGCCGTCATTGAGCATCGGCTGGATCAATTTACGGTGGAATGGCATGACGACTGTGCCGTGTGTGTGGTGATGACGTCGGAGGGGTATCCCGGAAGTTATGAAACGGGAAAGGCTATTCACGGACTTGTTGACGAGGAGCCCTCAGCGACGGTGTTCCATGCCGGGACTGTCCGAAAGGGCTCTGACGTGGTAACCGCCGGCGGCCGGGTGTTAGGCGTCACCGGGCGAGGGCCCACAATCGCGGAGGCGCAACAGGCCGCCTACCGAAAGGTTCAGAAGATTTCTTTTGACGGACAGCATTACCGGACGGATATTGCCCATCGCGCGCTTCGGCGCAGCTGTTAGCAATTCCACGCATTCCGCACCTTCCATGGCTGTCATCGAGTCGTACGCTTCAGCAGATTCAACCGCGTGTTTCCCCCGGATTGCCCGATTGGTGCAGGCCGGCGGGGTGCTCGCGCTTCCCACCGAAACCTATTATGGTCTCGGGGTGAATCCGTTCGATGGGGCGGCAGCCGCGCGCCTGTTTTCCATTAAAGGGCGACCGGGCGGGAAGCCCATTTTGATTCTCATTGGCGATCATGCTCAGCTTCAAGATCTTGTCACCGATGTGTCTCCTGCCGCACAGGCGCTGATGGAGGCCTTTTGGCCGGGACCTCTGACGCTGGTGTTTTCCGCCGGCCCAAGACTTCCAACGGCTATTACGGCGGGGACCGGCACAGTGGGGGTTCGTCATACCTCTCACGCCGCTCTCGCGAAGCTTCTTCGACATACGGGGCCCTTGACGGGTACCAGTGCGAATCGCTCAGGGGAGTCGCCGGTTGAAACTGCGGCCGAGGTGGAACGGACGATCGGCACCATGGTCGATGTCATCGTTGATGGCGGACCCACGCAAGGCGGATTGCCGTCAACGGTGTTGAGCGTGTGTGACGGCGTGCGGATGATTCGCGAAGGGCCGATCGATCGATCCATGATTCAACAGGCGCTTGTGGCGCGAGGATTTCACCTCAAGCCGTGAGAAGTGTGCTATACATCCGCGCATGGATGTCAGAAAGGAGGGTCGTATGGTGAATGTGCTGCGTCAGCGAATGCTTCTCGGGATAGTGGCGGTAGTGGGGGTGGCGGTGTCGGGCTGTGACTATTGGCCGCCTGCGCTTCAGGCCCAGGTGGAACAGCTCCGTTCAGAAGTACAAACGGTGAATATGGAGAAGGCTCAGCTTCAGAATCAGATCAACGATCTGTCTAAGGCGAAGCAAGATCTACAGACTCAAGTCGATGACCTGGGACGGATGAATCGTGAAAAGACCGGAATGATCTCAAGCCTTCAGAATCAGGTCGAAGCGCTGCGGGTCAAGGCGGTTAAGGCGATGGCGCCAAAGGCCCCGGCAAAGGCCGTTGCCAAGCCGACGGCAAAACCTGCCGCCAAATCTCCAGTCAAGAAGCAAGTTCCCGCCAAGCGAAAGTAGAACCGTACCGTCAGCCTACTTCTGGCTTGGGGTCGTGCTGGATGCAGGTGCGCTGCTGGCGGATGGAGTGGACGAGCTGGTCGTTCCTCCGGAAGCCGGTGGCGCAGAGGGCGCGGAGGGCGTCGATGACGCAGCTGCCGCTGGTGTTGCCGACGACTCAGCCGGCGCCGTCGTTGTGGCCGTGGGCGTTGGTTTGGTGGTTTCCCCGGTCGGCGGTTTCATCTTGTCCGAATAATCCGTAATGTACCAGCCGGATCCCTTGAACATGATTGCGGGTGCCGAAATGATTCGGCTGACGGATTTGCCGCATTTCGCGCATGTGGCGACGGCTTCATCTTTCATGCTCTGTTTGAGCTCAAACGTATAGGAACAATCGTGGCAGAGATATTCGTAAATAGGCACGTGAGACCCTCCGGAATGCGTAGTCGATGATCTACCAATAACCCTTGTTGCGCGTGAGTCAAGTGGCTGTCATGCTGTCAGCTTAGCAAACGCGGCAGCAATACGATCTAATCCCTTCGTGATCGTGTCCATGCTGGTGGCATAGGACAAGCGAATGTGATGCTGGCTGCCGAACGGCTCACCGGGCACCACGGCCACGTGGGATTCTTTCAAGAGATAGTTGGCCAATGCTTGCGGCGAAGCCACCGGCCCGTTCGGTCCTGTTCGCCCCAGCACGCCGCCGATGTTGGGAAAGGCATAGAAGGCTCCTCCAGGCATCCGGCAGGACACGCCGGGAATCGCATTAAGACGCTGCACCATTGCTTTTCTTCGCCGGTCGAATTCCACCACCATCATTTCAGTAAAGGGTCCGCCAAGCTTCAGCGCGGCGACGGCTGCTTTCTGCGAGATTGAGCAGGGATTCGACGTGCTTTGGCTCTGGATATTGGCCATGGCGGTCAGGAGCGGTTTGGGTCCGGCTGCATAGCCGATGCGCCATCCTGTCATGGCGTAGGCCTTGGAGACTCCATTGATGATGACGGTGCGCTCGGCTACTTCAGGCCCCAGGGTGGCAATGCTGATATGTGTGGCTCCGTCATACAGCACTTTTTCATAAATTTCATCGGAGATGATCAGAAGGTTGTGCTTCACCGCGATGGTTGCAATGGCCTCCAGTGTGCGCTTGTTGTAGGTGGCTCCGGTCGGATTGCAGGGACTATTGACGATGATGGCCTTGGTGCGCAGCGTGACTAACTTCTGCAGTTCGTCAGGATTAATGGCATAGCCTTCGTCTTCCTTGGTTGGGAGCAGAACGGGGGTGGCATCGTTGAGGAGCGCCTGATCGGCGTAGGACACCCAGTAGGGTGTTGGAATAATGATCTCATCGCCGGCCTCGAGGAGGGCTTCCGCTACGTTATAGAGCGAGTGCTTGGCTCCGCAGGAAACCAAAATTTGGGATTTCTCATAGCGCAAACCCTGCTCAGTGAGAAGTTTATCGGCAATGGCTTGACGAAGCTCGTCGATGCCAGACGAGGGGGTATATTTCGTAAAGCCTGCGCGAATAGCTGCTTCGGCCGCGGCCTTGACGGGTTCCGGTGTATCGAAATCCGGTTCCCCGGATGAGAAATCGACGACATCGATCCCTTCCGCAGCCATGGCTTTCGCGGTCGCGGTCATGGCCAATGTCGGAGACGGAGTGATTCGACTGACGCGTGCGGCGAGTTTCATTGTTTGAGGCTCCGGATTCGTTCTTCGAGACGTCGAGCCACGTCGGGATGCAGGAACTCCGTTAACGGACCGCCGTGCTGGGCAACGTCTTTGATGATGGTGGAAGAGAGGTACGAAAATTCTTCGCTGGGCATGAGAAACACGGTCTCCACATTCTTGGCCAGTTTCCGGTTGATAAGGGCCATCTGAAATTCGTGCTCAAAGTCAGAGATGGCTCGCAGCCCTCGAATAATGGCATGGGCACCCGATCGCGCAACATAGTCGACCAGGAGACCTTCGAAGACGGTCACGTCGACCTGGGTTAGGTCCTTCATGACCAGCTTCACCATCTCCAGCCGCTCAGTCAGATTAAAAAGCGGATGCTTGGCGGGATTCGGTGCGACGGCCACGACCACCTTGTCGAAGACGCGCAGGCTCCGTGTAATGATATCGGTATGACCGTGCGTGATCGGGTCAAAGGTGCCGGGATAAATACCGATTTTCATACTGTGGCCTCTGCGGGAAACGAATAGATCGACAGTGCCGTGTCTCCGTATTGATAGTGCTTCCTAAACGTTGCCAAGCCGAGCCGGTCGGGAAGGGTGGATTTGGACGCGTGTTCGACGACCAGCCAGGCATCGGGTGGCGTGAGTGTAGCATGGACGGTTTGGAAGATGTCTTCGAGTTTGTAGGCCAGGTCATAAGGAGGATCGGCAAATACAATATCATAGGGGCCGGCCCACAACTCTGGACGCGTGAGAAATTGTTTGACCGTTCTTGCGTGAACCGTGACGAGGGTGTTCATCCCGCACTCCGCGACATTGTGCCGCAAGAGTTTCAATGATTCAGCTTGTGACTCAACGGCGGTCACGTGCGCTGCTCCACGACTGAGTGCCTCAATGCCGATCGCTCCGGTTCCCGCAAAGAGATCCAACACGCGACTATCTGGAAGCCGGTTGCCCAGGATAGAAAACAATGCTTCCCTGACTCGGTCAGAGGTGGGACGGAGTGCGGTGCCCTGCGGTCCCTGAAGGCGTCGACCCCGGTGGGATCCAGCTATAACTCGCATGTCAGTACATACGGGAGATCGTTAAGAGAGAGGGACTGTAACACAGCGTTTTTGCAGGGGTCAAGGGACGAAGCGGGGCTGACGTACTGGAGGGAAGTTAGAGGCTGGCGATGATGTGACTGTGGCCTAGAAATAGTCAGGAGGACGGATCACTTTGACCATCCATTAGGAAGCCGCTATACTTTCCGCCGCATCCACTCTTGCGTGGATACGCGAGCTCTCCGATTAAAGGCGATTCGATAACCGGGTCGGATCGAACGACAGCGAGTCAATGCTCGATCATTTACTGGCTGATACCGGTTGGGTATCCCGAGCGGCCAGGCTCTTTCTTCGATTGTTGGAAATCGTGCGATCGATGATCGCGCCGCAGTTGATGCATTTCCAGGCGTAGAAAATGAGGAAGAAGTCTGAGAACCGCTCCAACATCATCAGCCCTTTGCATTTCGGACATTCCATCGAATCCTCCCAGGTGTCTGCATGAACAGCTGTGTGCCGAATAAAGCAAAAGTTGCACCAAATTGTCGTTTGTCAATATTTCAAGGGTTTATCGGTTACGTATTTGTCTCCATGGGGTAAAACCTACCCCAGGGGGTCGTGCAAAAAGGTGCGTGGCGTCAGATTTTTGTTCAGAGAGGGTGAATCATGACGACTGACACTCACAGAGGGATCGGGCACTGGCCTGCGACTGAACGTCCGAGAGAACGTCTTCTGGCCAAAGGGCCTGAGATTCTGTCGGATGCGCAATTGCTGGCTATTTTGTTAAGAACTGGACGTCGAGATTCATCCGCAGTGCAGGTCGCGATGGAGCTGCTACACCGCGTCGGCGGGCTGGCATCGTTGGCCAGGAGCGGAATTGAAGAACTCTGTACGGTTCCAGGAATAGGTCCGGCAAAAGTTGCCCAGCTGAAGGCGGCGCTTGAATTGGGAAAGCGAGCCATGGCGATTCCCCTCTCGACGGGGACAAAAATTTCATCCAGCTCAGATTTGTTTCGGCACTTCCACCCACTGGTACGCGATCTCAAGCACGAAATCTTTAAGGTTATCTTGCTCGATGCGAAGAATACGGTCATGAAAGAGGTCACGGTGTCGGAGGGGAGTCTCACGTTGAGCATCGTCCATCCGCGTGAAGTGTTTGCCCTTGCGGTCCGTGAGTCTGCCGCGGGTGTGATCTTCCTGCACAATCATCCCAGCGGTGATCCGACCCCGAGTACTGAAGATCGTCGATTGACGGATCGACTGGTGACGGCCGGCGAAGTGCTGGGGATTCGTGTGTTGGACCATCTGGTCATCGGAGACGGTCGATACGTGAGCTTTGCCGATGAAGGATGGATTAAGGTATAACGAGGTACTCGATCAGTCAGGGCGAGACGACAAACAAGCAGGGACGACAATGAGGAGGCGGATGGTCTAACAATATGTGTGTCTAGCCAGAAGGAGGGTCTGCCATGGGCGAGATTCGCGTAGAGTCCGTCAGGAATATCGCGTTGGTGTCCAACGTCGGCGCAGGCAAGACATCCCTCACTGAGGCCCTGCTTTACGCAAGCGGTGCCATTCCAACTCTCGGTTCCGTACTCCAGGGTACGACCGTTTCCGATTTCGAACCGGAAGAACTCCACCATCACTGTTCCGCCAGCACCAGTCTTCTCCAGTTCACCTGGAACCAGACGGCGATCACTCTCGTCGATTCTCCCGGCGCACTGAGCCTATCGGGTGAATCGCTGTCAGCCTTGCGGGCCGTTGATGCCGTCCTCATCGTGCTCAATCCAGGTGCCGGAGTCCGGACCGAACTGGCTCGCCTCTGGAATAGAGTGCGGGAGCTGGATCTGCCCTGTCTCGTGTTCGTGAACGGGTTGGATAAGGAAGGAGTCTCGTTCGACGCCGCCTTGGACCTCTGCCGGACACAGCTGGAATGTGTGCCGATTCCTATGGTGCTGCCTGCTCGGTCCGGTTCCGGTTTCGATTCCGTGATCGATCTGCTGGATGAAACATTGATCCGCTCAGGGTGCGCCTCTCCAAAGGTTGAACAGGCCGCAGTTCCTCTTGAGATGGAACAGGCGGTCAAGCATGCGCGGAAACTATTAATCGAAGCGGTCGCTGAGCGTGATGAGGGGCTACTGAGTCGCTATCTGGAACAAGGCGATTTGAATCGGGATGAATTAGTGGAAGGGCTTCGGAGCGATATCCTGACCCGGCAGTTTCTTCCTGTCTATGCCGGTTCGGCGCTGCGGAACGTCGGCGTATGGTCATTGCTCAATGCTTTTGTCACCCTGCTACCGTTGCCTGCGGAGCGGACGGCCGTTCATCCGGCGGCCGGGCGGCACCCAGAAACTGGGCAGCCGTGCGAACGGAAGGGGAGCCTGCAAGAGCCGTTTTCCGCTCTGATCTTCAAGACGATCATCGACCCCTTCGTCGGGAGGCTGTCCTATTGCCGGGTCTTGTCAGGAACGATCCAGGCGGACTCGACGGTCCTCAACGGGACGAGGCACGTGCGTGAGAAGCTCGGCCATTTCTATACGGTATTGGGGAAAAAGCATGCACCCATCGGCTTGGCACAGGCAGGAGACATTGTGGCGATCGGGAAACTCAAGGATACGCAGACAGGCGACACGCTCTGTCACGAGAGTGCGCCGATCTGTTATCCACCCTTAGCCATGTCTCGTCCGGTATTATCGTTCGCCATTGAGGCCAAGTCTAAGTCGGAAATTGACAAAGTGAGCCTCGGTTTGCATAAGTTGATTGAGGAAGACCCGACGTTGGAATTTGTCCGCAACCCCGAGACCAAGGATATGGTGCTCAGTGGAATGGGGCAACTCCATATCGATCTGGCGCTGGAAAAACTCCGCCGGAAATTCGGAGCCGAGGTCACGCTTCACACGCCCAAAGTCCCTTATCGTGAGACGATCAAAGCCGTCTCGCAGGCGCAGGGGAAGTATAAGAAGCAAACGGGTGGCCACGGTCAGTTTGGCGATTGCTGGCTAACAATCGCCCCTCTGGCGAGGGGAGAAGGATTTGTCCTTGAGAATCGTGTGGTCGGGGGAGCGATCCCGCGCAACTTTATTCCGGCAATTGAGAAAGGCGTGGTGGAAGCCATGCAGGAGGGCGGGCTGAGCCGGTTCCCCGTTGTGGATGTGCGCGTGACGGTGTATGACGGTTCCTTCCACGTCGTCGATTCTTCCGAGATGGCATTTAAGATTGCCGGGTCGATGGCCTTCAAAAAGGCGATGGAAGCGGGACATCCCGTTCTCCTCGAGCCGCTGATGCTGATGGAGATCGCAGCCCCTACGGACACTGTCGGCGCCGTCATGGGGGACATCAATGCGCGCCGGGGACGAATCGTTTCAGTGCAGGCGGATGACCATGCCGAACAGATCAAAGCCCTCGTGCCGTTAGCGGAGTTGCTGAACTATGCCCCGGCGTTGAACGCAATGACCGGTGGGCGGGGCAGTTACGGGATGGAGTTCGCCCGTTACGAAGAAGTGCCGCGTGAACTGGCAGGGAAAATCATCGATGAGCACAGGGCAGAGCGGCATCCTGTCGCCGCGCGCTGAGGCCGATCAGTCGGTGGACTTCAGTACGACGTAGAACGCGCGATTTTCTCGAAGGACGCGGAGTAGGACCGTGTCGCCGCGCCGGACTTTTGAGATCGCCGACGTGAATTCGCCGACGGTGGCGACGTCGGCGCGGTTGACTTCCTTGATCAGGTCGCCCTCACGAAGCCCTTCTGCGTGAGCCAGGCTGCCTGGATCAATTTTGGTAATCAGCACGCCGCGCGTTTCGCGGAGTTTGAATTTGTCTGCCAGTCCGGCCGAGAGGTCCTGAAGATCGAGCCCCAGCTTCACCTCGGTTCGGGACTGCGGGAGAGAGGCCATGACCGCGGTGTCCCGTCGTTCACTCAAGGGAACGGTGAGGATGTGTCGCGTGAAATCTCTGATGACTTCGATCTTCGGGGCAGCGCCGGGCGGGAGTGCGCCGATCAAGCGGGACAGCTTGTTCGGCGAGTCCACCACGCTGCCGTCGATCGTCAGAATAATGTCGCCGGGCTTGATGCCGGCTTCGGCTGCCGGATCTTTTTCGAAGACCTCATTGACGAGAATCCCTTCCCCTTCAGTCACGCCGAATTTTTTCGCCAGCTCCGGGGTGAGCGGCTGGATGCCGACCCCCAGCCATCCGCGCACGACTTTGCCGCGTGCGATCAGTTGCTGAATGACCTGTTTGGTCATATTCGAGGGAATGGCAAATCCGATCCCTTGGGCGAAGTTGATGATGGCGGTATTGATGCCGATGACTTCCCCGCGCAGGTTGAAGAGCGGTCCGCCGGAATTGCCGGGGTTAATCGAAGCATCGGTCTGAATGAAGTTTTCGTAACGGGAAAGATTGACGTTTTCCCGTCCGATTCCGCTCACCACGCCTAGCGTGACGGTGCGATCAAGCCCAAACGGGTTCCCCACAGCAAGCACCCACTGACCGACGCGCACCGCGCCGGAATCGCCGAATCGGGCAAACGGCAACGCGCGATCGACGGTGACTTTTAGGAGTGCCAGATCGGTGTCGGGATCTTTGCCAACGACTTGTGCGATCAATTTCGTCTTGTCGAATAGGCGGACCTCGACTTCAATGGCATCGCCGATCACATGGTTGTTCGTGACGATGTGTCCCTCGTTATCCACAATAAGGCCGGATCCGGACCCCGATGCACCGGGCGTGCGGTCTGTGCCCGATTCACGCGGTCGTCCCGCACCTGAAATCGGAAAGAGGTTCACGACGGACGGCTTGGCTTGTTCCGCCAGATCGGTAATGACGGTTTGAATTTCTTCGAGCATCCGTATTCCTGGAGAATCCGTGATCGCAGCCATCGCGAGTGGATTGACCCAAGAGCACAGGAGCGCTAAGAAGATCAGAGTCGCTCTGAAAGAGCGAGGCCCGCACATCATCATACGTTCATTCTACCGGAAGGCCTAGGCTTCTGCCTATGGGGCTAGGCGGGCTGCGTTGCGGAGGCAGCGGAGTGACGGCGGCGGGTAAACCAGGTGGAGAGATGATCCAGCTCCGTCTGGCCGCCCATGAGGACGACGATGTCGCCTGTACGGAAGGTCAGGTCCTCAGCAGGCGCTAAAAGGAATGGTCCGCGCATGACCGTGGCGATGTGGATGGATGATGAACGAGGAACGTCGCCAATGCGTTGTCCGACGGCGGCTGAACTTTGCGGGATCATGACTCGTTCAATGCCGGCCGAACGTTGGCTGAGATCCTGCTGGAGGCGGAGGAGGTCTTCGTGGATGGTTTCCAGCTTCAGCTGCCTGATTTGAACATCGAGTTCAATCAGTGATTGTTTGAGCGTCTGGATGCGTGTGGCGGCACGATGGATGGTGTTGTCGACCTCCGAGATGTCAGGATCGAGCGGGCGGCGCTCGGAGGGGCGGCTGGAGAGCTGGTCAACGATCTGATGTCCAAGATCCTGGCTGATGGCATCGATTTGCTCAAGTACGCTTGATGCCTGCCAATGGAGGCGGAGGATCTGAACCTTGCGATTGACACGCTCTGCGATTGAGACAACGGCCTCGTGGAGAGCGGTGCTCGTCACGGAGAGTTCTTTTTGAAGGCGATTGAGGAAATCTAAACGCATAAGTCTTCTGAATAACAGTGTCCGATAAGAATTATTATGTAAACTATTTAGTCGATTGGGATTTACTGCTCATATTTTTACTCTTCTCTTCTATCCTTGATCAAGAGAGCCACTCCATTGGCCATCCGGTATTTTCTCACAGATTGACAGTCTCGCATCCAAAGCGTACATGCAAGAGTGTATAGCAACTCAGACAACGACCCCACAGACGCCACGCGAGGCTATCTATGCCGATTCACACCTTGGCCGGTCAGCCGGCTCCGCAGTCTATTCTCGTCGATGTCCATCGGCTGCTTTCTGCCTACCAGGCGGATGCGCCGGATGTCACAGTTCGTGACCAGCGTGTGACATTCGGGACATCAGGCCATCGAGGATCATCCTTCAAGCGAAGCTTCAATGAACAGCATATTCTCGCCGTGACGCAGGCGGTCTGTGAATACCGGACAACGCAGCAGACGAACGGCCCGCTGTATCTCGGGAAAGATACCCATGCGCTCTCCGAACCGGCTTTCGTCACGGCGCTTGAAGTGCTTGCGGCCAACGGTATTACCGTGATGATCGATCAGGATGGTGGCTTTACACCGACCCCGGTTATCTCTCATGCGATCCTGACCTATAACCGCGGCCGCACATCCGGTTTAGCCGATGGCATTGTCATTACACCATCACACAATCCTCCGGAAGACGGCGGCATCAAGTACAACCCGCCGCATGGAGGACCGGCCGATACGCAGGTCACCAAATGGATCGAAGATCGAGCCAATGCCCTTCTCTCCGCCAAACTTCAGGGGGTGAAGCGACTTCCCTATGACCGGGCTCGGAACGCGGCGACGACCCATTTACATGACTACCTCAACGCCTACGTGAGCGATCTGAAGAACGTCATCGATATGGATGTGATCAAGTCGGCCAAGCTGAAGCTTGGTATCGATCCGCTGGGCGGGTCCGGCGTCGCCTATTGGCAGCCGATCGCTGAGCGCTACGAATTGAACATTGAAAATGTGAATCCCACCGTCGATCCAACTTTTCGGTTCATGCCCTTGGACTGGGATGGAAAAATCAGGATGGATTGTTCCTCACCCTATGCCATGGCGAATCTGATCGCGCTGAAAGATCGCTTCGACGTCGCCTTCGGCAACGATGCCGATAACGATCGTCATGGGATTGTGACCAGAACCGCCGGCCTGATGAATCCGAATCATTACCTCGCCGTATCGATCGCCTACATGTTTGCCAATCGCCCCGGCTGGAAGCCTGATGCCGGTATCGGCAAGACGTTGGTCAGTAGCAGTCTCATCGATCGAGTCGCCGCGAAGCTCAAACGGAATCTGATCGAGGTGCCCGTCGGCTTCAAATGGTTTGTGAATGGATTGCTGGATGGCTCTCTCGGCTTCGGCGGAGAAGAAAGCGCGGGGGCGTCTTTCTTGCGGCGGGATGGGACCGTCTGGTCCACCGACAAGGACGGCATCATCATGGATTTACTGGCGGCTGAGATGATGGCCAAGACGGGCAAGGATCCGGCGCAATTGTACCAGGATTTGACGAAGGACATGGGTGAACCGGTGTATGAACGAATCGATGCCGTGGCAACCCTCGAACAGAAGGCCATTCTCTCGAAGCTCTCCCCTGCTCAAGTCCACGCTGCGGAACTGGCCGGTGACAAGATCATCGCCATGATGACGACAGCTTCAGGCAATGGCGCAGCCATCGGCGGATTGAAAGTCGTGACCGATCAAGGCTGGTTTGCTGCCCGTCCGTCAGGTACTGAAGATGTGTACAAGCTCTATGCGGAGAGTTTTCGCGGCAAGAAACATCTGAAGCGGATTCAGGGTGAGGCCCAGGAGCTGATCGCCAAGGCCTTTGGCTCAGCGAAGTGAGATCCTGAGCCATGTTTGAATTGGGCAGTACGGCTGCGTTGATGTGGGGGATGCTTTTCGGATCGATCGGTGTCGGCTTTTGTCTCTATGGCAGGAAGCAAAAGGCCGTAGTTCCGCTCTGCGCGGGCGTCGCTCTTTGCGTGTTTCCCTACTTTATCGCCAATGTCTATGCATTGGTCGTAGTCGGGGTGGTACTCATGGCGATCCCGTATTTTGTGCGGGTATGAGTATCGCGTTAGCCATTGAGGCCGCCAGTCTTAAAATGATTTCATCGTCTGAACAGTTTGCTGTTCCGCATGATAGGAGCTTCTCACCAGGGGGCCTGATTCGACGTGGGTGAAGCCCATGGCGATCCCCTCCTCTTTTAAAAGAGCGAAGTCGGCGGGGGTGTAGTAGCGAGCGACCGGCAGATGGTCTCTTGTCGGTTGGAGATATTGTCCGACCGTCAGGATGTCACAATTGACGGCTCGCAGATCCCGCATGACTTGACGGGCTTCGTCGAGCGTTTCTCCCATTCCAAGAATCAAGCCAGACTTGGTAGTCCTTCCCTGACGCTTGGCCTGGCCGAGTAATTCAATGGACCGCTGATACTTGCCTTGTGGCCTGAGTGCGGCAAACAACCGCCGGACGGTTTCAATGTTGTGATTGAGAATGTCTGGTTTCTCTATGCAGACGGTCTTGAGGGCCGTCTCATTTCCCTCAAAGTCAGGAATCAAGACTTCAATCGTACAGCCTGGGCTGAGGGCCCTCGTCTGCCGGATCGTTTCGGCGAAGATCGAGGCGCCACCGTCAGGCAACTCGTCGCGATTCACCGAGGTGATGACGGCATGGCGGAGGCCGAGCGCCTGAACTGCTTCAGCAACCCGCCGAGGTTCTCCGTGATCGACTGTGAGCGGTCTCCCCGTTTCTACGGAGCAGTAGTGGCAGCGCCTGGTGCAGATGTCACCCAGAATCAGGAAGGTGGCGGTGCGCGCATTCCAACATTCCCATCGATTGGGGCAGCGGGCTTCTTCGCAGATGGTGTGGAGCTTGAGGCGGTCCATCGTTTGTTTGATGTCGAGATAATCCGGACCGGTCTTCGCGTTGACTTTGAACCAGGAGGGCAAGCGCGGACGTTCAGACGATCGGAGTTGGTCGATAGGAATTAAGCTCATGAGGGAGTATTGCTCTGTGTACGGGGCCGAAACCATCCGGCGATCTTGGACAGCAGCCCCTCTGGTTTCACCGGTGGCGCCGGGTCCGGATACTCAACCCACAGCTCTTGTGAGCCCAGATAGATGCCGTGGCGAAAACTGACCTGGGTTCTGAGTTGTCGATATCCTTGCGTATGGAGGGCCTGAATCAGCGCGAGGAGCGCCGCATCTTGCGCAGGGTGTG